>CAMBRH010000163.1 GCA_945870115.1 Chitinophaga pinensis
TTGAATGAATTAGAACGAAAAGCACCCTCTTATGATGAAATTAAATTGTATTTCAATGACTATTTAGAAAAGCCAGTTAAAAAGAATAAACAACTAAGTTTTTTTGAATTTGTAGATGTATTCATTGAAGAAAGTAAAACAAAAGTCAATATTCACGCAAAAAATGACGACGGAAGCCCTGTAAAAGAAAGAACATTGATAAATTATAAAAACACAAAAAATGTATTAAAAGATTTTAATGATGAAAAGTATAAAATTACTTTTGAAAATATCAATATGGATTTTTACAATGATTTTGTTTTATGGTGCAAAAATAAAGGATTTAAAACAAACTACATAGGCAAACACATAAAGACATTAAAAACATTTTTAGGAGTTGCAATTGAAAAAAACTTAACAAACAACATTCAATTTAAACAAAAATCATTTAGAACTTTACAAGTTGAAGTTGATAATATTTTTTTAAATGAGATTGAATTAAATAAGATTCTAAAAGTCGATTTAAGCAATTCTAAACACTTAGAACCAATTAGAGATTTATTCTTATTAAGTTGCTACACTGGTTTGCGCTCGTCTGATTTATTAAGATTAAGTCACAGTAATTTTATAGAGGTTTCAGATGTAATAATGGTAGAAATAAAACAGCAAAAAACTAATGAAGTTGTAAACATTCCATTAAAACAAAATGCAATAAATATTTTAAAAAAATACGATAACAAAGAATTTCCAAAAGTTGTAATTCAAGTTTATAATAGGCAAATTAAAGATTTAGGAAAACTTGCTGAAATTACTGAATTAGTAGAAATTGAAGAACAAAAAGGAAATTTAAAATTATTATCAAAAATTGAAAAATACAAATTAATTTCAAGTCACACAGGACGCAGAAGTTTTTGTACAAACCTTTATTTAACTGGAGTTAGTGCAGTCGAAGTCATGAGTTTAAGCGGTCACAAATCGGAGCAAGATTTTTTTAATTATATTAAGGTATCAAAACGTGAAAATGCCGTAAACCTATCTAAAAAAGCATTTTTCAATTCAAATACAAACCTGAAAGTGGTTTAAACTTTATAAAAAAACTGTTTAATAATAATTATAATTTCAGATTAAAGCCCTTATTAACTCACAAAATTTTTAGTTATTGTTTTTGATGTGTATTAAATTGTTCAAAAGTATGAAAAAATTATCACTATCTAAGTATGGAAATAAGTAACTTTGCAATTAAGCGGACATAAAAAAGCACACCGCCTAATTAATAGAAATGTGCCTACAAAGAATTAACTTTGTGATTGTATTTAAGATTGAGACCCTTTATACTTTTACAAAATTACTAAAATTGTTTTGATTATGCAAATTTTTTTACATAATTTAGAATGGTTCTAAATAGTTTTTTCTTTCGTGGTTAATTTTTAATGATTGCATTAATTATTTATTAAAAATTTAAAAGCAATGAATTTTTTAAAAACGTCGAAAGAAGTAGCAAAGATGCTGGATTGTACGCAAAGAAATGTGTCCTATTTAGTAAAAAACAAAAAGTTAAAACCAATTTCAATTCTCGAAAATGGTAATTTCCTTTTCAATTGTAAAGATGTTGAATTTTATCTAATATCGAAAGAAAATGGAAAATAAGAACATCATTTTACAATCAATTTCTTTACAGGAATTAACAAGCTTATTTGCTGAAAGTGTAGAGATTAAACTCAAAGAATTTCTTATTAATTCAAATGAAAAAAGTTCAATCAATGAAAATGATTTTTTGACGAGAAAAGAAACAGCCCTACTATTTAAAGTAACTGTAAATTCAATTCACGACTGGACTAATGCTGGAATTATTAAAGTCTATAAGATGGGAAATAGGAGTTATTATAAACGCTCTGAATTACTATCTACATTGTTTAACTCTAATACTTCAAAATATGGTAAGAAGTAATATACTTAAATTCTCATTGTTTTACGATGTAAACAAGGGAATATTTGCAAACGAACCCGTACAAGAAATTGATTTTAATAGATTAGTTGAAATTTACAATAGTGAATTAGTCCAGGACATAACAAAAAAAATCAAAGAAGCAGACGAACCAACAAAGAAGATATTAAAAAAGCAATTACCTTTTATCACACCATTCGGAACGTTTAACCCAACACGCCAAAATATAAATTTAACTAGCTTTAATAGTATTTTGCTTTGTCTCGATATTGATGGATTAAAAGAAAATGAAGTTCAACTAGTAAAGTTTATTTTAACATCACATTACGCAACTTTATTATGTGCAGTTAGTCCACGTGGACGAGGTATAAAAGCATTTGTAATGTTAAATGATTACGTACCTCAAACCACTTGTTACAACACGTTAAAATTAAACAAACATCACATTGCAGAAACTCTAGGTTTATCACAGTTCGTTAATAAAATTGATGAATCACAGTTTAAACCAACGCAACCGTGGTTTATTTCATACGACCCCGAATTGTATATTAATAGAGAATGTGGGAATTTAGTAATAAACTTAATACCATATCAACAACCTATTGCTATTAGTGAACCTGTAAATTTTAATCTTATAAATATAGCAGAACAAAGCAGTTACAAAGAACCAATTGATTACAGATTAAACAAATATTTTGAGACCGCAACGAACAGCTTAATAAAGTTTTTTGCTTGTTGTTCTGAGGGCAACCGACACTCTAGCATTATAAAAGTTCAATCTATTGCGTCCTGGTTACATTACGCACCTCAACTTGAAAGTGAAATAAAAAGCAAATTGTATAATGCTTGTTGTCTAATGTATGGGAACGAAAAACAAGCTATTGAAAACAATGTACACAAATCTTTTGAACGTGCCTGGAACACCGCACCAATAAAACAAAACATTACAATAGAGGGAATATTGGACGACCCGAAATATAGAAATATGTCAATTAATCAAGCTATAAATAGTAAAGGTTTATGATAGAAGACAACGACACCCCAATAATTAAACAACCTTATATTGTTAATGAATTAGAAATTGATGGAGACATAAAAAACAAAGCAAAAAACTTTACATTAAGATTAGCAAAATATAAAATCGATCCAAATGAAAAAATACCACCACCCGAAATTGTTTGGAGTGTAAAAGTAGGAGACAAAATGCATACAGCAGGAACAAAAGGGAATTTTTCAGTAATTATTGGAAAACCAAAAGCAAAAAAAACGTTCTCACTTACTTTGTTTTTAGCAGACTACCTGAAGCTTGAAAAAAATAAACGTGTATTGTATTTCGATACGGAACAAAGTAAATACCACGTACAAAAAGCAGTTAAAAGAATTGTATCTAAAAACGGAACAACACACGAAAATTTTGAAGTTTACCATTTTAGAAGCATATCAACAACAGAACGTTTAGATTTGATAGAACAAGCAATTTACTTTTATAATGATGTTGATTTAGTTGTAATTGATGGAGTTAGAGACTTAATAACATCTATTAATGATGAAGAACAAGCCACTATGATAACGTCTAAATTTTTGAAATGGACTGAAGAAAAAAACATTCATGTCATTACAGTATTACACCAAAATAAAGGAGACACGAACGCACGTGGACACGTTGGAACAGAAATAATGAATAAAGCGGAACTAGTTTTGTCAGTAACTAAATTAGAAGACCAAAAAGACACCTCATCTATTGAAACCGTTGTATCTAGAAATATTGATATAGAACCTTTTGCTTTTAAAGTTGATGAATTTGGAATACCTCAACAGTTAGAAGACTGGAGTAAACCAACAACAACTGGGAATGGAGTAAAAAGATTACAACCGAATGAAATAGACAATAAGACGTATAATGAAATACTTATTTTGTGTTATGCTAAAAACGAACAGTTGAAATATTCTGAATTACAACACCAATTAGATTTAGCAATAATCACAAAGTTTAATGTTAATTTAAGTGTTGATAAAATTAAGAAGACAATCACACATTTAAAAAATGAAAATCTAATTAAGCAAATTGGAAAACAAGGAACTAGTAAAAGTTTTTATGTGCGTGTAATTGATGAGGTAAAAAAAGAAAATTAACACTAGTATTTTTTAACTGGACTGGACTGGACTGGTTTAGTGTATATATATACACTTAAACTAGTCTACCTAGTCGGTGGTTTAGTGGTTTAAACTACCATTCTAGTCTAGTCTAGACCAATAATAACAAGGTTTTTGCTATTTAGGTAATAATTTTAAACTAGTGTTTTTAATTTTCGGAACATCTCGATAAAAAAACAGCAAAAAACTTTAAAAAGGACACTATAAAAAAGTACATTATCGGACACTATAAAAAAGCAAAAGAAATGAATATCAACACCCCGAAAAATACGGACAAAAACGGACGACATTTGAACGGACGTTTTGCAAATGGTAATAATGGAAAACCAAAAGGAGCAGTTAATAAAAACACAAAAGACATCAAAGAATTTATTGTAAACTTTCTAAATGAAAAAACTTTTGAAATACCTTTAATTTGGCAATCACTAGACGACAAAGAAAAAATTAACTTGTTTGTCCATTTATCAAAATTAGTAATGCCACCAACTAAAGTAGAAAACAATATTCAAGAAAATCAAAGTATTTTAAATATTGACCCATTAGACAATGAGATTAAAATTACTTTTGTTAATTCAGATGACACCGATTTACCACTAAATGAAAGAATAGCAAAGTTAAATTTAACAAATGAAGAAATTTTCAACT
Source organism: Chitinophaga pinensis (assembly GCA_945870115.1). GTDB lineage: Bacteria > Bacteroidota > Bacteroidia > Flavobacteriales_D > Crocinitomicaceae > M2408. The sequence continues at coordinate 4,724 of CAMBRH010000163.1, forward strand.
ACTTAGAAGAAATCAATAATAAATTAGATAAAGAATATTAGATTTTGTTTTGATTAATCAATACTTTTTTCAAGTAATTTAATAGTTAAATTCTATTAAATATCATTAAACTTCATTCCTAAAATTTCAGCTGAAACAAAAGTTTGAAAAATTAGATTTATCTGGTAATGAAATTCGAACCTATTTATTAAGTAATCAAAATTAATTAATAGTGAACTTTAAATTATTTCGATATCTTTACAAATAAATTTAAAATTAAAATTATGAAAAAAATACTATTAATTGTTTTATCTGTTACGATAAACTCAATTTTATTTAGTCAAAACAAAGCATTTATGTGCAATGGAGATACGATTAATAATATTAGATTAAAAGAAAATTCAGTTTATTATTTACAGCTAAATAATGAAGGTATTTATGACATGATTGACATACCAAAAAAGAAAATTAATTATTACGTTTTGGAAAATGACACAACCTATTTAAACATTTTTGTTAATGGAAAATTTGTAGATAAAAATGTATTGCTTAATGAAGTAATGCTTATAACAGACCCTGTTAATTATAACAAAAGATTAGGTTATCAACAAATTGAAAAAGCTGGAGTTTCTTTAGTTGCTGGAGTTACTATTTCAGTAGTTAGTTCAATAGTCTCATCGTTACTTATAAATAAAGAGGATTATAAAACTGCCAGTATTGTTATGATTGGCGGAAATGTATTTTCACTTTTCTTTATTGTAAAATCGGGAAAACATTTAATAAAATCGGGAAAACTATTATCGGAAAACAGAAAAGAAACCTACTACTACGATAAAATTAAATTATAATTACTTTGAAATAATTTCTGACAAGTTAGAGAGTGAACTTTAAAACCAAATTAAACATTAATTGAGCCACCGTAATAAGTGGCTTTTTTTTATACCTACAAAATAAACTTCATGCCTATCTGTTAATGTGTAGAAAAGTAAAAAAAATCTTTATGTGGGCTAAATAGTGGGCTAAATAAAAAAAGCCTGTCCGTAATTGCTTATAAATAAGCGTTTTACAAACAGGCTTTGTACTCGAAGCGGGACTTGAACCCGCACGCCCATACAGGCACAGGATTTTAAGTCCGGCGTGTCTACCAATTCCACCATTCGAGCAGACTTGAGCGGGAAACGAGATTCGAACTCGCGACCCCAACCTTGGCAAGGTTGTGCTCTACCAACTGAGCTATTCTCGCATAATAATTATTAAAAAGATATTTATTAAAATAAAAATCTAACTAATGAACTTTCCGTCTGAAAGCGTTTGCAAAGATACAGACTTTTTTTAAATTTCAAAGTAAATAGTCAAAAAAAACTAAAATTTTATTAGCAATTATTTAATTGAACTCATACCTCCGTCAATATGAAGTATTTGCCCCGTAATCCAAGAACTTTTATCTGAAACTAAAAAAGCGACCATCTCAGCAATATCTTCTGTTTTTCCAATTCTTTTTAGTGGATGTCTTTGAGCCGCATTTTCAATTTTCTCTTCTGTTGCTGTCAATTTTTCTGACAAAGAAGTTATCGTTAAAGATGGGGCTATGCAATTCACCCGAATATTTGGAGCCAATTCTGCTGCTAAGGATCGTGTTAATCCTTCAATTGCTCCTTTAGAACTTGAAACAACTGAATGAAAAGTCATTCCAATTTGAACCGCAACTGAACTAAATAAAACAATATTTCCATTACCAGACTTCTTTAATCGTGGCAATAAATATTGAATGGTTTTAATCGCTCTAAGCACATTTTGTTTGTAATCTTGTAAAAATTCATCTTCACTTATTCGATGAAAGGGTTTTAAATTGATTGAACCTGGACAATAAACCAACGCGTCAATTGTTTCAGGCAAAGAATCGAAAATCGAATAATCACTTAACAAACTGTCAAATTCAAGATTAGTAGAATTCAAATCATCCAATTCAGGTGTAATTGATCTGCTAAAAGCAAAAATATTTTCTGCCTGACTTAAAATTTCAGTTGCTTTTAATCCAATTCCCTTTCCTGCACCAATAATAACTATGTTTTTCATCTACTTAATTTTTTGTTGATTTAAAATATTATTCGCTTTCGCATATGGTAATTTTTCTAATTCAGCATATTCAAAATAACTTTCTAATCCATTTACACCAACAGATTGATTTTCTTTTGGATTTAGATTCCCTTCTATATCAATCCCATTTTCTTGAATAAATATGTGCTGAATTTCGCCTATAATTAAGCGAGTTCCATTTAATTCTATCGGAATTTCTTGAACATACTTCACCCCAATTTGCACGAAACATTCTTTCACAAAGGGCGCAAAAAAATCAATTTTATATTCCGATTTTAAATTACAAATTTCAAACTCTGAAATTTGCCTTTCAAAGCGCGCAGATGTCAAGTGAGCTTCTTTAAATATAGATTTATTCACTTGATTTATAGTGTAAAATCCCGTTTCTATAATATTTTTATAAGTGTGACTAAATTCTGTAAGAGGTCTTTGAATAAATCCAATCAATGCAGGATCAGCGCCCAAATGAATTACTGAACTAAAAATGGCAAGGTTTTCTAAATTCTCATTATTTTTTGTTCCAATTAAATTAACTGGTTTTACACCATGAATCGAATTTATCAGATTTGATCGAAAGGATTTTTCTAAAGAATCTATTTTTTTGATATCAAAATGAATCATAAAATTACCGTTTACTAATTTTATTAGACGAAATAGTTCTTTGCCTACTGCATTTAAAACGGCTTATTTCTTCAGAGCGTTTTTTTAAATGTTTGGAACTAATACCTGAATTAACTCTTTTTCTCCATAAATTAAAACTAGTTCTTTTCAAGGTTTTTCGCATTAATTCAATCACTTGACTTTCAGAAATTGAAAATTGAAAAGAAATT
>CAMBRH010000164.1 GCA_945870115.1 Chitinophaga pinensis
ACGCAAGTTATTCAATTTGGATTTCCTGCAGCGTCAATTAAGTTTGTCCAAATTGATCCATCAGTTTCTTTTCAAGAAAAATTAGATGCAAACAATGATTTGTTTTTAAGAAATGCCTACAGCGATCAATTTATTTGGGAAGATTTTAAATTAATGTACGAATACAATAATAAATCAGCAGAAAATAAGAAAAAATTAAATTTAGTTTACAATGCATCTTTTTCTTCGGCTGGATTTTTATTAAGTAAAATTGGATTAAAAGATACAACTGCAACAGGACAAAATAAAATTTTTGGAGTAGGTTTTTCTCAATTCATCAGACTTGATAATGACATAATTTTAGGTTTACCGTTATCCAAAAAGGCATCCGTACATGCAAGAGCTTCTGGAGGATTTGGTGTTCCCTTGGGAGATAATACTTTTTCTCTGCCTTATGATTACAGTTTTTTCGCTGGTGGATCAAATGATAACAGAGGATGGAAAGCAAGAGCTTTAGGTCCTGGATCTTACAAATATTATTTAGACAAAAATAGAACAGCAACACAAATTGGAGATATTCGTTTGGGCGTTTTTGGTGAGTTAAGGTATTCTTTATCCTCTACTTTTAAAACGGTTTTATTTGCTGATGCAGGTAATATTTGGACTTACAATTACGATTTAAACAGAGTTGGTAGTCAATTTTCTAAAAATTTCTACAAAGAAATCGCTTTAACTCTAGGAACAGGATTAAGAATGGATTTAAGCTTTTTTGTTGTAAGACTTGATGTTGGTTTTCCAATGACAAATCCCGCTTTACCGAATGGTGAAAAATGGATTTTCCAAAAACATCCTAAATTTATCCAAGAAGGAATTGACACTTTTGGTGAAGCAAATTACAAAGCTGAAATGCCAAAACCATTTATTCCAGTTTTTAGTTTCGGGATTGGATATCCGTTTTAGAAAAAAAATATATATTTTCATTTTTTGACTTCTTTAATTTCTTAAAAATTACTATTTTTGTAACCTAAAATTAAATTTATCAAACATGTCTCATAACATCAAACCTGGAGTTGCTACAGGAGATCAAGTTCAAGAAATTTTTAGATACGCAAAAGAAAAAGGTTTTGCCTTGCCTGCGGTTAACGTTACTGGTTCCAGTACTGTAAATGCCGTAATGGAAACTGCTGCAAAATTAAATGCACCAGTAATCATTCAGTTTTCGAATGGTGGTGCGCATTTTAACGCAGGAAAAAGTCTTTCAAATGAAAACGAAAAAGCTGCCATTGCAGGTGCTATTACGGGTGCAAAACACATTCATGCATTAGCTGAATTGTATGGAGCAACTGTAATTTTACATACTGATCACGCAGCGAAAAAATTATTGCCTTGGATTGACGGTTTGTTGGATGCAAGTGAAAAATTCTATGCAGAAACAGGAAAGTCTTTGTATTCTTCTCACATGATTGATTTATCTGAAGAACCAATTGAAGAAAATATCGAAATTTGTAAGAAATATTTAGAGAGAATGTCAAAAATTGGCATGACTTTAGAAATTGAATTAGGAATAACTGGAGGAGAAGAAGATGGCGTTGATAATTCAGATGTTGACAGTTCAAAATTGTACACTCAACCTTCAGAAGTTGCTTATGCTTATGAGGAATTGATGAAAATCAGTCCTCGTTTTACAATTGCAGCTGCTTTTGGAAATGTTCATGGAGTTTATAAACCAGGAAACGTAAAATTAACGCCAAAAATCTTAAAAAATTCACAGGATTTTGTGCAAGAAAAATATAAAACTGAAACTAATCCAGTTGATTTTGTTTTTCACGGTGGATCAGGATCAACTTTGGAAGAAATAAGAGAAGGAATTTCTTACGGAGTAATAAAAATGAATTTGGATACTGATTTGCAATTTGCTTATACGGAAGGAGTTCGTGATTACATGGTTTCAAAATACGATTATTTGAAAACACAAATCGGAAATCCTGAGGGTGACGATCAGCCAAATAAAAAATACTACGATCCAAGAAAATGGGTGCGTGAAGGTGAGTTAACATTTGTAAAAAGATTAACACAAGCCTTTGAAGATTTGAATAATGTAAATACTTTATAAAATAGTGAAAAGTGAAGAGTGAAAAGTGAAAAATCAAAACACTTTTAACTCTTAACTCTTAACTCTTAACTAAAAAAAATGAGTTGGTTTAAAAGAAATAAAGAAGGAATCACAACTTCAACAAAAGAAAAAAAAGAAACTCCAGAAGGATTGTGGCACAAATGCAGTAATTGTAAAACAGTTTTTACACAAGCCGATTTTGTGAAAAATGCTTTTGTTTGTGACAGATGTTCTCACCACGAAAAAATTGGTTCAGAAGAGTATTTTCAAATTCTTTTTGATGACGGAAAATACACTGAATTAGATGCGAAATTATCTTCGGGCGACCCTTTGAAATTTACAGATACAAAAAATTATGTTGATCGTGTAAAAGCAACCCAAAAAAACACGGGTTTATCAGACGCAATCAGAACTGCTTACGGAAAAACAGATGGAATGGATTTTGTTGTTGCAGCAATGGATTTTAGCTTTATTGGTGGTTCTTTGGGCTCAGTAATGGGAGAAAAAATTTCTCGTGCAATTGACAAAGCAATAGAATTGAAAGCGCCATTTATGATTATTTCAAAGTCTGGTGGAGCTAGAATGATGGAAGCTGGTTTTTCTTTGATGCAAATGGCGAAAGTTAGCGGAAAATTGGGAGTTTTGGCTGAACATAAATTGCCTTATATTTCGTTTTTAACAGATCCAACTACTGGAGGTGTAACAGCTTCATTTGCCATGTTGGGAGATTTAAATATTGCTGAACCAAACGCATTAATCGCATTCGCAGGACCAAGAGTTGTGAAAGAAACAATCGGTAGAGATTTACCAGAAGGTTTCCAAACATCTGAATTTGTTTTAGAGCATGGTTTCTTAGATTATATCGTTGAAAGAACCGAATTAAAAGCAAAAATAGCGCACACTTTGAAATTATTATTGAATTAATAATTGCAAATTTCAAATTATGTAATTTGGAGTCGCTTATTCATAATTCATTACTCATAATTCATAACTAATTTGTTGGTTTACAACTCCCTTTTAGAAAAAAATTCTATTGAATTAATTCACGTAAAAAAGCAAATCCGTTTGTTGACATTTTTACGTTTATTAGTTTTTGTCACATTTTCATTAATCGCTTATTTTTCTTGGGGAAATACGCCTTTTTTTATCAGTTCGATTTTTATTGGAATTGCAATTTTTTTGATTACAATTCGATTTTGGGTTGATGTAAATTTGAAATATGAGAAAATAAAGCAAAAAATTTATTTTTTAAAAGCTGAACTTGAAACCATCGAAACGAATAAAGGTTTGTTTGACTCTGGAAAAGAATTTTCAAATCCAAAACATGCTTTTTCAAATGATTTAGACCTTTTTGCTGAAAATGGCATTTTCTCATACATTAATCGTACAACTTCATTTTTAGGCAAAAAGATTCTTGCTGAAATATTATTGAACGGAAATAAAAACCGAGAAAGAACGAATGAACAAGTTGAATTTTTAACAAAAGAAATCGATTGGACCTTAGATTTTCGTGTAGCAGGGTCGATTTCCAGTCGTGAAAAAGCTTACAACAAGCAGATTTCTAATTTTGCTAAAATTGATTTTAAGAATCCAAAAATCATTTTTGTATTGCGATTTTTAATTCCAATTATTGCTATTTCTACTTTAATTTTGGGGAATTTTAACTTAATTTCATCTTCGCTATCAGGCTTGATTATAAGTCTTTGTATTCTTCCAGTTGGAGCTTTTTTAAAGCAAACAAACTTGTGGGCAAGTACAATTTCTGAATATGAACCGAAAATAAATACTCTGCTTGATCAATTGGTTTTATTGAAAAGATTATCTTCTGACGAAGCAAAAAAAGTATTGGATTTAAGCGAATTTTCTTCAATAGAAGATGAATTTAAAGTTTGGAAAACTCTTTCTAAGAGATTCGATTTGAGAATGAATATTGTTATTTCTATTCCTCTAAATATCTTTTTTGCTTGGGATTTTCAACAACGAATTGCCTTAGAAAAATGGACTTTAAAAAATAGTAAAAAATTAATTGCTTGGGAAAATAAATTAGCTTATTTAGAAGTGTTAATTTCTGGCGCAACGATGAGGTACAATACTTCGGAATCAACGATTTACGCTAAAATTGAAAAAAATAGAAATTCGTATGATTCAGAAGGAATTGCTCACCCTTTAATTAATTCTAACAAGCGAATTTCAAATGATTTTATGTTGAAAGGTGATGAGAATTTTTACATTTTAACGGGGCCAAATATGGCTGGAAAAAGTACATATTTACGTTCTTTAGGTATAAATGTTGTTTTTGCAAATGCTGGTTTTCCTGTTTTTGCTGAAACTTTTTGTATTCCAGAAATCACTTTGTTTTCAAGTATGCGAACTTCTGACGATTTATCCAATGAAAGTTCTTATTTTCATGCAGAATTGACGCGTTTGAAACAAATGAAAGATGCTTTGTTGGAAAATCCAAATTTATTTGTACTTTTAGATGAGATTTTAAAAGGAACAAATAGTAAAGATAAAGAAGAAGGCTCAAAAAAGTTTTTGCAAAAAATGAAAAATTTGGGTGCAAAAGGAATCATTGCAACCCACGATTTATCGCTATGCACTTTAAGTAATGAAGACGCTTCGTTTACCAATTTTTATTTTGACTCCACAATTTCTAATAACGAATTATCCTTTGATTATAAATTGAAAAAAGGAATTTGTCAAAATATGAATGCTTCTTTTTTATTGAAAAAGATGGAATTGATTGATTAACGTTTTACTAATTTTTACATTTTTATTATGAAACTGTGCATAAAAATAGTTTTTTCTTTCATGCTAATTTCGTTTTCGATATTTTCACAAGAAGAATTAGAAGAAGCAACAGCTTACAGATTAATTAAACCAAAACACACTTACACCATTGATTTCGCTTTGCCTTTTGGAACAGCAAACAAACCATTTAATACCATTATGCAAGGTTTTCTGCGCTTTTCGGGATCCTATAATTTCTCTTTAAAAAATAATCTTTACTTCGGAATAGGAGGAAATTACACGTATTTTCAAATAAATCGCTTTAAAATCACACCGCAAATTACCGGAGGAATGCATTTGGCGAATGGCTTTTTAAAACTAGGCTACGAAAAATATTATTCCGAAAGAATAGGAATTGAATTTGGTTTAAAAGAAGGGCTTTCTCAACAAATTTTTCATTCAGATTCACTCGAAAAATCAATTAAATCGTATTCAAATTTATTAGAGCCTTATTTTTCTTTTTGTTTAACGGCGAATGAAAAAACAGCTTATAAATGGACGCTTGCATACACTTTTTTGGGCTTTGGATTCAATCCAAATCAAATTGGAGATTATGTCAACGGAGATTTTGAAACAAGCGAATTTAGAAGAATAACGCAATTTTTCTCCTTCGGATTCTCTTACTCACATTATTTTAAACAAAGATAATTTTAGACTTTTAGTTTATAATTCATCAACTTCGTGACTTTTATGATTCGGAGGTAAAATAGTTGGAATTTTACTCACACGATCATTCAAAACAATTCCTCCAGTTACACCAACATTCAAAGAAGAATTCCCAGGTAGTCTGACCAAAAAATGACATTTATCTTTCACTTCTTGCGGCAAGCCAAAATCTTCTGACCCTAGCAAATAAATTGCCCGTTGAGGATGATTAAAATCTTTTAGTGGAATTGCATTGTCATCTATTTCAATTCCAACTAAGCGACAATCATACGGAATATTGTTTAATAAATCTTGCATTTCTTCGTGATAAAACAAAGGAATACGAGACCAAGTTTTCAGAACATCAGAAGTTTGTTTTTTGTATTTTTTTCCAACTGTGAAAATATAACTAGCGCCCAAAATATAAGCTGAACGCCACAAAGTACCAATGTTATGTTCAGTTTTGTGTTTGTAAATTCCAATTGCAAAAAATCCTTGCTCTGTTTTTGTTCTCATTTTTTGTTTTAGTTCTTTATGGAAGCTAAATATTCGTTTACATTTTTTTCTATTCTTGATTGTATGTCTGAATTGTCAGCTTTAACAAAGGTTTTTCCTGAAATTTTTTCGTACAATTCAATGTATCTTTCGGTAATTGTATTTACAAATTCATCTGGCATAAACGGCATTTTTTGTCCATCTAATCCTTGGAAATCATTTTCAATCAACCATTGACGTACAAATTCTTTAGATAATTGTTTTTGATTTTCTCCTTTAGCTTGTCTTTCTTCATAACCTTCTGAATAAAAGTAACGAGAAGAATCTGGCGTATGAATTTCATCAATTAAATACACTTTTCCATCGTGAATTCCGAATTCATATTTTGTATCAACTAAAATCAATCCTTGTTTTGCTGCCATTTCTGTTCCACGTTGAAATAAAGCTCTCGTGTATTTTTCAAGTTGAAAATAGGTTTCTTCTGAAACTAATTTTTGTGCAATAATTTCTTCTCTCGAAATATCTTCGTCATGACCTTCCTCAGCTTTAGAAGCTGGAGTAATTATTGGCTCAGGAAATTTATCGTTTTCTTTCATCCCTTCAGGTAAAACTACACCACATAAAATGCGTTTTCCTGCTTTGTATTCTCTTGCGCTGTGACCTGCTAAATATCCACGAATCACCATTTCAATTCGGATAGGTTCACATTTTAAACCAATTGCAACACTTGGATCTGGAGTAGCAAGCAACCAATTTGGAACAATATCTTTTGTAGCATCTAAAAATAAAGTCGCAACTTGATTTAAAACTTGTCCTTTATAAGGAATTCCTTTTGGTAAAATATGGTCAAAAGCCGAAATTCGATCTGATGCAACCATCACGACCAAATCGTTTTCTAAGAAATAAACATCTCTAACTTTTCCTTTGTAAACTCCTGTTTGATTCAGGAAATTAAAATTTGATTCAATAATACTTTCACTCATATCTTTTTTTTATTTTTAATAAAAAAAATTACAGATTGAAGATTGGCAGATTACAGATTACTTCGCATTTAAGTAAATTTTCTTCAATGCGAAGCAATCTGTAATCTGTAATCTGCTAATTTGTAATCTTAATTTAATCTTTTATCTACATTAATCAAGTCTTTTGTCTTTCGTCTTGTAGTCTTAAGTCTTTTTGCTCTGCAACTTCAAATGCTTCAATAATTTTTCTAACCAATGGATGCCTAATTACATCATTTTTATTTAACCTCACAATACCAATTCCATCAACATCTTCAAGTGCATCCAAAGCATAAGCTAAGCCAGATTTTTGTTTTTTTGGTAAATCGACTTGCGACATATCTCCCGTGATGATAAAATTTGCAGTTTGTCCCATTCTAGTCAAAAACATCTTCATTTGCATCACAGTAGCATTTTGTGCTTCGTCTAGAATTACAAAAGCTTTATCCAAAGTGCGACCACGCATAAATGCCAATGGTGCGATTTCGATAAAACCATATTCTATCATATCTTTCAACTTATCTGGTGGAATCATATCGCGCAATGCATCGTATAAAGGCATCAAGTAAGGATCTAATTTTTCTTTCAAA
>CAMBRH010000165.1 GCA_945870115.1 Chitinophaga pinensis
CAATCTCGAATTGCAACACTTGTATGCGTGTATCCGCCAGCATTTACAACGATTCCGTCAACTTTTGAAACTTGTAATTTATCAATAATTTCTCCTTCAATGTTCGATTGAAAATATTCCAAATCAAGTGGAAATTTTGATTTTAATTCTTCAAAATAGTGTTCAAAAGTTTGATTACCGTATATTTGTGGCTCACGGGTTCCAAGTAAATTCAAATTTGGACCGTTGAGAATTAAAATTTTCATAAATGACTGTTTGGGAGCGCTATATTAAACAATTTATTTCATATTTGAAAATCGAAAAAGGATTATCAGAAAATTCTGTGTTTGCTTACCAGCGCGATGTTCTAAAATTAAAAGATTATTCTGAAGATTTTAATTTGGATGTCAAAAATATCAAGCTCAAAGATTTACAAAATTTCATCAATGATTTGAATGAATTGGGTCTTGCTGCAAGAAGTCAAGCTAGGATTTTGTCAGGAATTAGGCAATTTTTTACATTTTTAATTTTGGAAGATGAATTGACTGAAGATCCGTCAGAATTATTGGAAATGCCCAAAATTGGAATGAAATTACCTGAAGTTTTGGATGTAGAAGAAATCGAGTCACTTTTAAATGCGATAGATTTGAGCAAAAATGAAGGACATCGCAACAAAGCCATTATCGAAACGCTATACAGTTGTGGTCTTCGTGTTTCAGAATTGGTAAATCTAAAATTTTCTGATATTTATTTTGATGAAGGATTTATTCGCGTTTTAGGAAAAGGAAATAAACAAAGATTAGTTCCAGTAAGTGAGCAAGTTGAAAAAGAAATTGATTTATACACAAAAAACATTCGAAATCATCAAAGTATAAAGCCTGGTAATGAAAATATTGTGTTTTTAAATCGCCGTGGTTCCAAATTAACACGAGAAATGATTTTTATTATCGTGAAAGATTTGGCGAAAGAAATTGGCTTGATAAAATCAATTAGTCCACATACTTTCCGCCATTCTTTCGCTACACATTTGATTGAAGGAGGAGCAAATTTACGTGCGATTCAAGAAATGTTGGGACATGAATCAATTACGACAACTGAGATTTATACGCATTTAGATCAGCGATTTTTACGCGAGGCAATATTGAGTTTCCATCCTAGGAATAAAAAATAATAGTATTAACCTGAGTTCGATTATTAAAAAATCAGAACTGATAATGTAATCCTAATCCTAAGTCAAGAAGTAATCGATTTCGAGATACATTTTGAATTTTAGCTGCTCCAAAATCGTATGAGAAATTTGAACTTAAACTAACACCAAATTTAGAAAATTGATATCTTAAATGCGTTTTTATACAAGATTTAAATCCGAATTTATTTAGTTTTAGGTCATTATTTAATGGATTATTAGCATCAAAAAATTTCACCGATTGAAAACTTAAAATTCCCCCAGCCATTAAATCTAAATAAAATTTATCACTTAATTTTTGACTGTAATTAAATAAAATTGGCAAACTGTATAAATGAATCAACTAAGATGTTTGTACTTCACTTGCAGAAGTGATATTTTCATAAATTGGCGTTAAAGTTGAATCAGAAATAAATGTAAAAACAGTTGAATCAATAATGGTATTATTAGAGTCCAAAATATAACTTACGGAATCATCAAAAATATAATTCACAGTATTTCCAGTTATTATACTCTCAGTTTTGGAAGTTTGCTTAGAAAACGATTCCTTTTGTTGGTAATAATTAAACCCAGAAGAAATACCAAAACTAGACCTAATATTGTAAATAGCTTCCAATTGAAATTGAAATAAAGAATTTTCGGAAATTCGATTTGTTTCGGGATTAGAAACCTTATTTACGGGCAAACTAAACCCTGATTTTAAACTCAATAAGAGTGGAATAGTTTTTTTTGGGGAAATACTATTTGAAGCAATACTATTTTTATCGTTAGCCTTATTTCCCAATTTTAGAGAATCAGCATTTCGATTTTTTAGAGAATCATTTTTTGTTAAGTCTGATTTAGCAATATTTAAAAGCGAATCTGCTTTTGATTTTTCAAATGAATTACTTAATATTAATTTATTTCCCTCTTTTATCTCATCCGTTGAAATGGATTCTTTTGAAGTATTCTTTTCAAGTTTTTGATTGTAAGAGGATAAATCAGATGTTTCTACATTGTTTATGTAATCAGATTTTTTTGAAGTTCGCTTTTTATTCTTAGATGCTAAGATTTTTTTATTAATAGTGAAGTTACTTCTATGTTTTTTTTGATTAATCCCAAGTGATGAGATATTTTTCCTAATCGTTTTATTTTTTGTGGATTTAGTACTTACCTTTTTAATTTTTGCAGAATTTGATTTTATTTTTGTAGAATTCGATTCGTTTTTTTCTTGATTTAAAATTGTTTTTTTGACTTTTACATCAGATTTTTTAGAATCATAATTGGATTTTTCAATTGATTTTTCTTCTATTTTGTTTGATTTGACTGATTGATTTGCATGTGCAATGTTTTCTGAAATTAAATTTTCGCTAGCAATATTGATTTTTTTAGTAGAAGTTGCGGAGATTTTAAGGCTAGAATTTACTAGTGATTTATCACCATGATCAAAAAGATTATTTATAATTAAAATTCCAAAACTTGAAATAGCTAATACAAGTATTGTCCCAAAAAACCAATATTTCCCCGTTGATTTTTTAGACGCAAAAGTAAGCTCCCGATCGATTTTCAATTTCAAATCAGCAGGCGGAGAAACCTCAAAGTTCTCGAAAGAAGATTGAAATAACTTTTCTATGTCTTGATCTTTATTCATGGTTTACTTTTTCTTTTTCTATAATCTGTTGAATCATTTTTTTCGCTTTGAAATACTGCGATTTAGATGTTCCTTCACTAATTTCTAAATATTCTGCTATCTCTTTATGAGTTAAATTATCAACTGTAAATAAGTTGAAAACTGTTCTGTAGCCATCAGGTAGTTGATTCAATATTTTTAATAACTTTTGTTGTAAGGTTTCTAAATCCAGGGAATCTTCTTGTTCATAATGTATTTCATCAAAGTCTAATTCATCTTCTATTAAAGTAAATTTGTAATTCTGTTTTATATATGTCAATGCAGAATTTATTGTAATTGTCTTAACCCATGCTCCAATCGGTTGAGAAACATCATATTTTTCTCGGTTAACATAAATTTTTATAAATGCTTCTTGCAACACATCTTGCGCATCATCTCTACATCGTGTGTATCTTAAGCTAATTCCAAACATAGCAGCGGAGTACGACTTATAAATAATGTCGTAAGCAGCTTTTTTTCCATTGCGGAAATCGTTTAAAATTGACTCAGTTATCACTCTAAATATTTAAAAGTTTCTTGAATTTTCTATACTAAAAGTTATAAGTTTTACTTAATTACTCTTTAAAAATAAAAAGGTTGCCTATAAATTAAAAAACATAAAAAAAGGTCCTCAAAACTGAGAACCTTTTTTCTAAAATCTTTAAAAATTAATTTACAATTGCATCGTATTTAGCTTTGAAATCTTCATCACCCTCATACCATTGAGCAACTTTTCCTAACAAAGTTTTTGCTTTTTCTGGCTGTCTCATCGCAATGTAACATTCAGCAGTTTCAAACATTGCCATTTTGAATAATTCTTTGTCTTCGTCCATCCAATCATCGATTGTTTTTGTCGCAGTCAACAATTTTTCTGCTTCTTTCCAAAGTGCATTTGCTCCTCCTTTATCTTGAACTCTAAATTTACAAGCTCCTTCTAAGTATTTGGCTGCCATATCCGTTGGGTTTATTTTATATGCTTTTTGTACCCAACCTGCAGCTTTTCTATAATCCTTTGCTTCTAAATCATTTTTAATCATTTCAACCAAGGTTTTTTTAACATCTGAGAAAAATTCTCTGTGTTCCTTGTAAAACGTTCCAGATTTATCCTTTTTTATGCACTTACTTATTGAACCAAAACAATCTTTAAACGCATTTTTGTAATCCTCGTCTCTGTCAGCTATAAATGAGATTTTGTACTGCGCTTTTGCCATCCAATAATACACTTCAGGGAAATTTTTAGCATCTTCTTTATCAGTATATTTTGTTGTTTCTTTTATCAACTTAGGATAATTTCCATCAGCAAATAAAATTAATAAATCATCGAAAGTTGGTGGCTGTGCATTTGCTGTAAACACCATACTAATCAAATAAAATATTGCAATTAACTTTTTCATAACCTTGTTTTTAAACTTATTTTATATTTGTATTTTTCCTTATTTATTTGAAAAATATTTTTCAATAATCATGCCGAATATAAATATAATTTTTAACCCTGCAATATTTTGAAGTTTTTTTTCTCTTTAATGAAACTATTTTAAGCACTTTGAATAAGTAATTCTAAAATTGAAATGGCTGCTTTAGAAATCTTTGTCCCTGGACCAAAAACGCCAAAAACTCCAGCATCAAATAGAAACTCATAATCTTGTTGCGGAATAACTCCTCCTGCAACAACCATGATATCTTCTCGACCATATTTTTTCAATTCATCAATAACTTGTGGTACCAACGTTTTATGTCCTGCGGCCAAAGATGAAACTCCTAAAATATGAACATCGTTTTCAATTGCTTGCTTTGCAGCTTCAGCTGGAGTTTGAAATAATGGACCTATATCCACATCAAACCCAATATCTGCGAAGGAAGTTGCGATAACTTTTGCTCCACGATCGTGACCATCTTGTCCCATTTTGGCAATCATAATTCGAGGTCTTCTTCCCTCCAATTCAGCAAATTTGTCTGCCAATTCGCGTGCTTTTTCAAATTCTTTATCATTCATAGATTCTGAGGAATAAACTCCACTTATGGAGCGAATTGTTGCTTGGTAACGACCAAAAGTTTTTTCCATTGCAAAAGAAATCTCCCCTAAGGTGGCTCTTTTTCTGGCGCAATCAATTGCTAATTCAAGTAAATTCCCTTCTCCAGTTTGGGCGCTGATTTCTAATTTTTTCAAAGCTAAATTAACTTCTTCTGAATTTCGTTCAGCTTTCATTTTATTGATTCGCGCGATTTGACCAATTCGAACTTTGTCGTTATCAACATCTAAAATATCTAATTTTTCTTCCTTTTCAAGAACATAGCGATTTACTCCAACAATAATATCTTTTCCTGAATCAATTCTAGCTTGTTTTCTTGCAGCGGCTTCTTCGATTCTCATTTTCGGAATTCCAGTTTCAATTGCTTTTGCCATTCCACCCAATTCTTCCACTTCTTGAATTAATTTCCAAGCTTCATCAACCAATTCTTCGGTCAATTTCTCCACATAATAACTTCCTCCCATTGGATCAATTATATTTGTGATTCCAGTCTCTTCTTGAATGTAAATTTGTGTATTTCGTGCAATTCGAGCGGAAAAATCAGTTGGCAAAGCAATTGCTTCATCAAGCGCATTTGTGTGTAAAGATTGTGTTCCTCCAAGGGCTGCAGCCATTGCTTCGATGCAGGTTCTAGCAATATTATTAAATGGATCCTGCTCTGTTAAACTCCAACCAGAAGTTTGACAATGTGTTCTCAAAGCCAAAGATTTTGTTGATTTAGGTTTAAATTCATTCACTAATTTACTCCATAACAATCTTCCGGCACGCATTTTAGCAATTTCCATGAAATGATTCATTCCGATGGCCCAGAAGAAGCTTAATCTTGGAGCAAATTCATCAACTTCCATTCCAGCTTTGATTCCAGCTCTTAAATATTCTAAACCATCTGCTAAGGTATAAGCTAATTCAATCGCAGCGGTTGCCCCAGCTTCTTGCATGTGGTAGCCAGAAATTGAAATTGAATTAAATTTAGGCATATTTTTCGCTGTATATTCAAAGATATCAGCAATAATTTTCATTGATGGCGCAGGTGGATAAATGTAAGTATTTCTCACCATAAACTCTTTCAGAATATCATTCTGAATTGTTCCTGTCAATTGTTCTTGTTTCACTCCTTGCTCTTCCGCTGCAACAATATAAAAAGCCAAAATTGGTAAAACGGCTCCATTCATTGTCATGGAAACAGACATTTCATCCAAAGGAATCGAATCGAAAAGTATTTTCATGTCTAAGACAGAATCGATTGCAACCCCAGCTTTTCCGACATCGCCAACAACACGCTCATGGTCTGAATCATAACCTCGATGCGTTGCCAAATCAAATGCCACAGATAGACCTTTTTGTCCAGCGGCAAGATTTCTCTTGTAAAAAGCATTTGAATCTTCGGCTGTGGAAAAACCAGCGTATTGGCGAATTGTCCAAGGTCGAATTGCATACATTGAGCCATAAGGTCCACGTAAATACGGTGCAATACCTGAAACAAACCCAATGTGCTCCGTATTTTCGATATCTTCCTTTTGGTAAAAACTTTTCAAAGTGATTTTTTCAGCTGTTTGATAAGTATCAATTGCCTCTTTTTGTTCATTTTTGAAATCCTCTTTCCAAGGAATTGTTGAGAAATTAATTTTATTCATTTTCTTTAAAATCTTTTATTGATAAAATTTCGTTTTCTATAAATGCTGTTAATACTTCTTTACTTGGTAATTCAACTAAATACTTAGAGATAAATAATTTTTCATCCATTCCACTTAAAGCGTATTCCGCTAATTTTTTCCCTTTATTGGTGCACATTAAAATTCCAATTGGAGGATTATCTTCTTTTTGTTTTATTTCTTCTCTAAAGTAAGAAACGTAGGTATTTAATTGTGATAAATGTTCATGCTTAAATTCATCTAATTTCAATTCAATCAAAATATGACATTTTAAAATTCGATGATAAAAAACCAAATCTACAAAATAATATCTATCATCAATTAAAATTCTTTTTTGTCTGCTTTCAAAACAAAAACCATTACCTAATTCCAAAATAAAATTTTGAATATGATTTAGCAATGCACTTTCTAAATCTTTTTCTTCCACAACATCCTTCGCTTTTAAACCTAAAAATTCAAATGCATAGACTGATTTCACAATTTCTTGCGGATTAAAAATATCTGCTTTTTCATTCGTTAACGAGCGTAATTTCATTTTGTCAATGCTCATTCCACTTCTTTCAATGTAAAGTGTATTAATTTGTCTTCTCAATTCTCTTACACTCCAATTTCCTTTTATACATTCTATTTCGTAGAAAGTTCTTTTTAATTGTTCTTTTAAGGTGAAAAGTTCAATAAAGTGTGAGAATGACAACTTGCTTAATAATATTTCAGATGGTACTAATAAAGATTTGTCCGACAGTGTCGGACTAATTGGGTTAATTAGATTTGTAGCATTGTGTAATTCTGCCGACAGTGTCGGATAAATTACATCTATCTGATTTTTAGATACTTCAAATTTTCCCGACAGTGTCGGAAAAATCTGCGAAGTGAAATTTAATCCTAGTTTTTTTAATTGTATCGGTAAAATGTGTCTTATTTGCGGGTAACAAATAAAAAATTGTCGATAGGTATTTAAATTCTTGGAACTAAGCCCTTCAATTTTTACATTTTCAGCTAGACGAACTAAAAGTTTTTCTCCATATTTGGCTCTATCTTCACCCTTTTGTTCAAACTCAACAATATAATAACCAATCAACCAATTTCGCAAAGTCAAGGTTAAATT
>CAMBRH010000166.1 GCA_945870115.1 Chitinophaga pinensis
AAGCTCTTCTAAACCAAAGAATAAATGTAATGGCAGAAATAATTAAAGCGACAAATTGAAGCAAAGAAATAATTACTTGCCTTAAAGTATCTGCTTGAAATTGTTCTTTGGTGATGTAAACTCCTCTCTGAACTTCGCTTAACAAGAAAAATTCCATTAAATTTGAAATTAAAGAAATAGCATATAATCCGGCGCAAATCCATAATAAGATTTCAGCATTTTTTGCCCTTTTGGAGTTTATTTTGAGTTTTTTCATTTAAGATATAGAATTACTCAAAACTTTTTCAATCACTCTTGGGAAATATGCCATTTCTAAGTCATGTATTTTTGCTTGGACACTTTCCAATGTTTCATTTTCAGTTAAATCACATTTAAATTGAGCAATTATTCTCCCTTTGTCATATTCAGAATTAACAAAATGTATTGTAATTCCAGTTTCTCTTTCTCTATTTTTAATCACTTCTAAGTGAACAAATTTTCCGTACATTCCTTCTCCACCATAATTAGGCAATAATGCAGGATGGATGTTAATTATTTTTTCTGGATAGTTTTCAATTAATTTGGCTGGAATTTTTCTTAAAAATCCTGCTAAAATAATGTAGTCAATTTGTTTTTTTTTACAAATATCTAACAAAAAAGATTCACTTTCAACTTCTGAATTAGAACAAGTTAAGACATTAATTCCTAGTTTTTGGGCAGATTCAACAATGGGAGCAGAAATTTTATTTGACAAAACAAATTCTACTTTGACATTTTTATTTTCTTTAAAAAAAGAAATAATATTTAATGCATTGGAACCAGTTCCAGAAGCGAGTAAGGCAATTTTATGTGGATTCATAAGGCAAAGTTAAAAAGTTATCTTATTTTTATCGAAAAAATTTGAATGAAAGCGACAAATTATCCATATATTGAGTATTCAAAGGAAACTTTTTCGAATGAAGAAATGCTTCAAAGATCAAAAGATTATCTAGATTTCACAGATAAAAGAAGAACTGTTAGAGATTTTTCTTCTGAAGAAATTCCTTTGGAAATCATGGAGAACATCATTATGACTGCTTCTACAGCTCCATCAGGCGCGCACAAACAACCATGGACCTTTTGTTTAATTTCAAATAAGGCATTAAAAAAGGAACTCCGAAACTTAGCTGAAGAAGAGGAAAAAAAATCTTACAATGGAAGAATGTCTGAAGAATGGTTGAAAGATTTGGCTCCTTTAGGAACAAATTGGGAAAAAGAATTTCTTGATACTGTTCCTTGGATAATAGTTGTGATGAAAAAAGCCTATGATTTAGAAGAAAATGGAAATAAAAGAACGAACTATTATGTCTCAGAATCTGTTGGATTGGCATGTGGTTTTTTATTGCTGGCCATACATAATGCTGGTTTAGTAGCTTTAACGCACACACCAAGTCCAATGAATTTTATTTCTAAAGCATTAAAAAGACCAGAAAATGAGCGCCCTTTCCTTTTGATTCCAGTAGGAAAACCAGCAACTAAAATTCAAGTTCCAGATTTAAAACGAAAAGAAAAAAACCAAGTAATTGAATATTATTTGTGAAAAATTTTGTTTTATCGTTGAATTGTTTTTTCTTTGCAGACTTAATTAATATTAAAACAAAAGAAAATGTCTGATATCAAATCAAAAGTTATCGCAATTATCGTAGATAAATTGGGTGTTGAAGAAACTGAAGTAACAAACGAAGCAAGCTTCACAAATGATCTAGGAGCTGACTCTTTAGATACAGTTGAGTTAATCATGGAATTTGAAAAAGAATTTAACATCGCTATTCCAGACGATCAAGCTGAAACTATCCAAACTGTTGGAAACGCTATCGATTATATCGAGAAAAACGCTAACTAAGAGTCAAAAGTAGAGACGGAAGTCACTAAAATATTTTTTAATCAAAGACATTCTTTATGGAATTAAAGCGAGTTGTTGTAACTGGTATGGGTGCATTAACGCCTATTGGTAATACTCTCAATGAATATTGGGAAAATTTAGTCAATGGTGTAAGTGGAGCTGCTATTATTAAACAATTTGACGCTTCTTTGTTTAAAACCCAATTTGCGTGTGAAGTAAAAAACTTTAATGTTGAAGATTTTATCGACAGAAAAGAAGCACGTAAAATGGATCAATTTTCCCAGTACGCCGTAGTTTCTGCTGAAGAAGCTATGGTTGACTCTGGTTTATTGGAGGCTGAACACAACTTAGATCGAATTGGTGTAATTTGGGGTTCAGGAATTGGTGGTTTAAAAACATTTCAAGACGAAGCTGAAAATTTCTTCGGAGGAGATGGAACTCCTAAATTCAATCCTTTCTTTATTCCAAAAATGATTGCAGATATTGCTGCAGGACATATATCCATAAAATATGGTTTGAGAGGACCAAATTATGTGACTGTTTCTGCTTGTGCATCTGCAACCAATGCAATTATTGATGCTTTTAACATGATTCGTCTTGGTAAAGCTGATGCAATTGTAACTGGTGGTTCGGAAGCAGCAGTTAACCAAATGGGAATGGGTGGTTTTAATGGTTTGAAAGCTCTTTCTACAAGAAATGACTCTCCAGAAACTGCTTCTCGTCCGTTTGATGTTGACCGTGATGGATTTGTTTTAGGTGAAGGTGCTGGTGCATTGATCTTAGAAGAATATGAACACGCAATTAAACGTGGTGCAAAAATTTATGCTGAAGTTGCAGGTGGCGGAATGTCTGGTGATGCTTATCACATGACTGCCCCTCATCCAGATGGAACTGGTGCAAAAAATTCAATGCTTGTAACCTTAGACGATGCAGAAATGAAACCTGAAGCAGTTGATTATGTGAATGTTCACGGTACGTCAACTCCACTTGGTGATATTGCTGAAACAAAAGCTATTTTACAAGTTTTTGGTGAACATGCTTATAATTTGAACATTAGTTCAACAAAATCAATGACAGGACATTTATTGGGTGCTGCTGGTGCGATTGAAGCAATTGCTTGTGTTATGGCAGTAAAACATGATATTGTTCCTCCGACGATTAATCACTTTAACGATGATCCGGAATTTGATCCAAAATTAAATTTTACATTTAATAAAGCACAAAAAAGAACTGTTAATGTTGCGCTTTCAAATACTTTTGGTTTTGGAGGGCATAACACTTCTGTTATTGTTAAAAAGTTCATAGCTTAATTTGGATTACTAGATTGTTAGAGCGCTTCGCTTTTAGATTTACTTCGCATCTGCTACGCGGTGTTAGATTTGGATTTTTCTTAAAACCAATAATCTCCCTAATTCTCACAATCTTGTCAATCTTACCAATCTTTTTAATCTTATCAATCAAATAAAAAAGTGTTTAAAGGAATTTTTTCAAAGAAGAAAAGTCGCTCAACAGAAGATCTTGAGTTGATAAAATTCATATTGAAAAAATTTGCCTACAGACCAAATAATTTAGATCATTTTATTGAGGCTTTAACTCATAAATCTGTTACGACAACCACTGGAACGGACAATATTCAGTTTTCAAATGAACGTTTGGAGTTTTTGGGTGATTCTATTTTGGATGCAGTGATTGCCGAATTATTGTTTTTAAAATTCCCAAACGAAGACGAAGGATATTTAACGCAAATTAAATCAAAAGTTGTCAGTAGAAAATCCTTATCAGAAATTGGTGAAACACTTGGTTTAAAAGAAGTTATCCGTTATCACAAAGGTCGTAGTATCAATCTTTCCACTTTAGAAGGAAATGCGTTCGAAGCGTTGATGGGAGCAATTTACCTTGACGGCGGTTACGAAGCTGTAAAAAAAACCATTACCAATCATATTTTTAGAAAGTACGCAGATTTAAACAAAATTTTGGAAGAAGAAATTGATTTTAAATCCCGTTTATTTATTTGGTGTCAAAAATCTCGTTTGAAATTGGAATTTGTAATTTTAAGTGAAGTGAACATCAGTGGAACATGGCAATATGAAATTGAGGTTCAAATCAACGAGCAAGCATACGGAAAAGGAACAGGAAATTCTAAAAAATCTGCAGAGCAAATCGCATCAAAACAAACCTTGATTTTAGTTGGAGAAATTGAATTGTGAGTTAATAAATATTAATTAAAAATGATGTCAATTGTAATGTTTATTAGCTTTTATTGCTTCAATAGTTTTATTATTATTTAAAAAATGCTACGAAACCATTTCAATGTGGTGCGATTTAGAAGGGTTTTAAATTTATTTTTAATCTGGTTTGGGGGTAAAAGCATTTTTTATTGTCTTAATAATATGCTAAGTTAAGTTTCATGAATTATTTTGAAATTTAAACTTAAAACCACTTTACTATGAAAACAAAAATTATCCTTTTTTGCTTGTTTCTTTCTTTGAATTTTAATTTCAAAGCGCAAACTTATGTAACGATTCCCGATGCGAATTTTGTAACTTGGTTGCAAAATGCTTATCCAAATTGTATGAATGGCAATCAAATGAATATTGATTGTACGGAGATACAGAGTGAGACTTCAGTTTATGTAAATAATCTTGGTATTTCTAATCTAAGCGGGATTGAATATTTCTTAAGTCTTAGCACTTTGAACTGTGATCAAAATCAATTAACTTTATTGCCATCTTTACCTTCTAGTTTAATTGAATTATATTGCAGTCAAAATCAATTAACCTATTTTGCAGATTTACCAAATAATATTGCCACAATATATTGTTCAAACAATCAATTAAGTAATATTTTAAATTTGCCAAGTTCTCTTGCTAATTTTTGGTGCGAAAACAATCAATTATTATCATTACCATCTTTACCAAATACTTTGAATTTTTTGATTTGTCGAGGAAATCAAATAACTAATTTACCATTATTACCAAATTCATTATTTTATTTAGACTGTCATGGTAATAATTTGTCAACCTTGCCTTCCTTACCTAATTTATTAGGTATATTGGATTGCAGTGATAATGAAATATCAAGTTTACCAAATTTGCCTTTAAGTTTGCATGGTTTAAATTGCGCAAATAATTTAATTTCATGTTTTAAAACTTTTTCTGATTCAATAGATGTGAGCTTATCAAGTATAGCTGAAAACCCTTTCACTTGTCTCCCAAACTACATCGAAGGACTTTATGGAATGACAGACTCTTTAAATAATTCTTTTCCACTTTGCATAGAAAATGACCCAATAAATAATCCTTCAGGTTGTAATCCAGCTATAGGAATAACTGGAACAATTTATATTGAAAATAATTCAGATTGTATTTTAAATAATTCAGAAATTCAAGTAAATAATTTCCCACTAAAACTTTACAATTCATCAAACTCCTTGATACGTCAAACATATTCTTTATCAAATGGTATTTATCAATTCCCTGAAGATGCTGGTTCTTACAGGGTTTCAATTGACACGATTCGAAAACCATACACTATTCTATGCCAAAATATTGATTCTACAATCATTCTATCGACTCAAAATCCCTTTATTGACAGCGTAAATTTTGCACTAATCTGTAAACCAGGTTTTGATGTTGGAGTTCAATCTGTTTTAACGTCAGGTTGGGTTTTTCCTGGACAAAATCATCTTCTTGAAATTTTTGGTGGAGATATGAGTCAGTGGTATAATTTAGAATGTGCTAATGGAATAAGTGGAGAAGTTCAAATTTCAATTTCTGGACCAGTAACTTTTCAAAATCCAAGTTTTGGATCAATTACTCCTGTTATTTCTGGGAACACATACACTTATACTGTTCCAGATTTTGGACTTGGAGATATTTTCACACCTTATGGATTAATCCTGCAAACCGACACAACTGCTCAATTAGGCGATGAGATTTGTGTTTCAATTAATGTTACTCCAACAAATGGAGATAACAACATGAGCAACAATAACTACGAATATTGCTATCAAGTTGTAAATTCTTACGACCCAAACATGAAAGAGGTTTATCCTGTAAATGTTGCGCCAAGTTATGACGATTATTTCACTTTTACAATTCATTTTCAAAATACAGGTTCTGCTCCAGCTTTCAATATTCGTTTGCTTGACACTTTGGATTCAAACTTAGATTTAGAAACTTTTCAAGTGATAAATTACAGTCATTATAATTCTACGATGCTAAAAAATAATGTTTTGACTTTCCATTTTCCAAATATTATGCTTCCAGACAGCACAACAAATTTGGAGGGCTCAAAAGGATTTGTGCAATACAGAATTAAGCCAAAAGCAAATTTACCTTTAGGTACTCAAATCAAAAACACTGCAAATATTTATTTTGATTTCAATGCGCCAATTGTTACAAATACAACTGTGAATGAATTCCAAGAAACAAATGCAATTTCTGAAAAAGAGAACAAAATAATGAATGTTTTCCCAAATCCATTTTCAACTTCCACAACAATTGTTTTCAAATCGGCTTTGAAAAATGTTGATTTGGTTTTATACAATGTTTACGGTCAAAAAGTGAAAACAATTTCAGATTTTTCGGGAGATAAATTAAAAATTAACCGTGAAAATCTTTCGAACGGAATTTATTATCTGAATTTGGAAAGTGAAGATAAAATGACTGAAACTGTAAAGTTGGTTGTTGCTGATTGAAATTCAATTGCAAAAATTAGTATGACTTTTTTTTATGACTATCTAGGACTTTGCTACAAGAAGTAGTTTTTGCATGGTTTTTATCAAAAACATATGCCAAAACTATTTCTATTCAACTTTTTTTACGACGGATTTACATCCGTCGTTAGCAACATTTCACTCCTACGGAGTTTTGTTGTGATATATCTGAAAATCATAATTTTTAAAGGAACGAAGAGTTGAGAGTTTTAAAAAAGTCATCATTTTATTCTTCTACATAAACGCGCTGCACTCTCCTAGACATCGAAGTCAAAACTTCATAAGGAATGGTTTGCATTTTTTGCGCTAATTCTTCGATTGTTTGATGTTGACCTAAAATTTCAACGGTATCATTTACTTCGCAGGAAACATTTGTTACGTCAATCATTGTCATGTCCATGCACACATTTCCAATTATCGGACAAAAGGTTTTATTGACAAACATTCCGCCTTTTCCTTGACTTAAATTTCGCTTGAAACCATCGGCGTAACCAACTGGAACAATCGCTATTTTCATGTCTTTTTCTGCAATAAACGTGCAACTGTAACCAACACTTTCTCCAATTTTGACTTCATTAATCTGAGAAATAATCGAAGACCAAGAAATCGCTGGAACTAATTCTGAAACATTCTTAGGATTTGAACTAATTCCATAAAGTCCAATTCCAACACGTACCATGTCAAATTGCGCCTCAGGAAAACGTGACACCCCTTCAGAGTTCAAAATGTGTTTCATAAAAGAATAGGAAAGTTTGCTTTCAAAGAAAGAACAAATTTTATTAAATTTTTCAATTTGTTGTAAACTAAATTCTTGCGAATTATTGTTATCAGAATCTGCTAAATGAGAGTAAATACTTTGAATTTTGACTTCGGGCTGTGTTTGAATTAAATCCAATAATTGCGTGACATTTTCAGCTTCAAAACCCAAACGATTCATTCCAGTATCAAATTTTAAATGAATTGGATAATTTTCAATCGTATTGTTTATCAACGCTTTAACGAACGTTTCTAAAATCTCGAA
>CAMBRH010000167.1 GCA_945870115.1 Chitinophaga pinensis
TTTTGCTTTTGGCGGAAAAGGGATTGCAAAAATTCCAACAGATCAAGGCGATTACATCGTTTTTGTAGAAAATGCTTTTCCAGGACAAAAGGTAAAAGCAAAAGTTGATACAAAACGTAAAAGACATGCAGAATGTAAATTGGTAGAAGTTTTAGAACGCTCTCCTGAAGAAATTCTTTTGCCTTATCAAGAAATTTCTGGAGCACCTTACATTTTTGTTCCAATTGAACTTCAAGAAAAAATTAAAAAAGAAACCAGTTTAGATTTATATCGAAAATTGGCAAATATTACTGATATAAAAGATAAATTTGATGAATTTATCTCATCTCCATTACATTTCAACTACAGAAATAAAATGGAATACAGTTTTTCCTCTATCGAACATGATATTGAAACAAACGAGGAAAAAGATGAAGCTTTTGCTTTAGGTTTTAAGCGCCGTGGAACTTGGTGGAAAGTAGAAAGTTTAAATAAAGAAAGTGGTTTATTTGATCAGCAATGGGAAAATGAATTATTTAAGATTAGGGAATTTTTGCAAAAAACTGGACTGCCAGCTTGGCATCCTCCCAAAAAAACTGGATTTTTCAGACACATTGTTGTACGTAAATCATTTTTTGAAGACAAATTATTAATTAATCTTGTAACATCATCTGAAGGAATTGAACATTTTGATGTACAAGCTTTTTCAACTTTCTTGCAAGAAATTTTAGGTGAAAGATTAGCTGGATTTCAGCATACAATCAATGACAATGTTGCCGATAGAGCAAAAATTGAAAATGGAGAAAATGCAATGATTTTTGGAAAAGAAAAAATTATTGAAGATTTACTCGGTTTAAAATTTGAAATTAGTATGGAAAGCTTTTTTCAAACCAATCCTTCTTGCGCAGAATTACTATACACAAAAGCATTAGATTACGTTTTCGAAGACAATGATTTAGAAAATAAGGTTGTCATGGATTTATTTTGTGGAACTGGAACAATTGGTCAAATTCTTTCAAAAAGATCTAAAAATACAGAAATAATTGGAGTTGATATCGTTGAGGAAGCAATTGCTGACGCTAAGAAAAATGCCCTAAGAAATGGCATTGAAGGAGTTAAATTTTATGCAGCTGACGTTGGTAAATTTTTAAAAGAATATCCAAACTTTGTAGGAAAAATCGGAACAATTATTTTGGATCCACCACGAGCGGGAATTGCGCCAAAAACTCTTCAAAAAGTAATTGATTTGGCAGCAGACAGAATCGTTTATATCTCTTGTAATCCTGCAACTCAGGCGCGCGATGCTGAATTATTGATTAAAGCTGGTTATGGATTAGATAAAATAACATTAGCAGATCAATTTCCACACACAAGTCACGTTGAGGCTATTGCCAAATTCATAATAGTAAAATCTTAATTTTTGGAATAATTTCTGTATCAACTTAAAAAAACGTATATTTAAACACATTTTTATAAAAATCACATGAAAAAAATTATTACTTTTCTAATAGCAATTCTTTTTATATTTAATTTTTCTGCTCAAACTTTAAAAACATATACTGGTGTTTTTGAAAATGGAAAGGCAGTTTATCAATATTATGAAAATGAAAAAGCCGATCGCATTTACGAAGGAAGTTTTTCATACATAACGAAGACATACAGTGTTTTAGGGCAATTTAAGGAGAATAAACGAACAGGAAAATGGAAAATTTCAGCTACAAATAAATTTATTTTAAAAGGAAAAGAAAAATTAGGAGTAAACACACTAATTTCTGGCTCTTATGTGAATGGCAATATGGAAGGAGTTTGGACTTTCTCAAATTCAACTAAAACTTATAATCCAAAAACAAAAAAAGCTAGTCCAAAAGCTGAAAAGGTTTTTTCGAACGCTATATTTAAAGACAATCATTTTGTTGGAATATTCATATTTGAAAAAATATTAGTGACTAAAACTGTGATCACAGGACAATTTAATGATGCCGGATTTGTTGATGGAGTTTGGTCTGTAAAAAGTCCTAAAATCATTGAAGAAATAAAATACAAAAACGGATTAGAATATTCAAAAATTGTAAAGGACATAACAACTGGAGATAAAATTATTTCCTATGATAGTTCTGCATTTCAAGAGCAGTTTTGGAAGATGTATAATTTTGAGACAAAAATGGCAAAAATGAATGACAAAATTTACTTCTTGGATACAATTGAATCACAAAACCAAGCAATTACATTATGGAATTCAGATATTTACGCAGTAGAAAAATTTGGCACCATAATTAATCCTTTGTATCATTACAAAAGAGGTCAAAATGCACCTCACGCTTATGAAATAAAGATTGTGGCTTGCGACAATAATACAGATTGCTACAAGCAATTTATGCAGCAAAAAAATGCAGAATTAGAAAGAATTCAGCAGGCACAAATTGCTGAAGCCGAAAAATTGAGAGTTGAAGCTGCAGAAAAGGAAGAATTACTTCGAATTGAAAAAGAAAATGAAGTTAAGAAAGAACTTGAAAGAGTAAAAGTTGAAACAATTACTTTGACAGTTAAATCTGCAGAACAACTTACAGAACAAAAGAATTACAAAGAGGCAATTCTAGCTTATCAAAAGGCAAATGAATTACAATTCTCAGAAGAAGTGGGGATGAGAATAATTGAAGCTCAAAAACAAATTCATCGAATAGATTCTTTGCATGAAATGAAGGAAAAAATCTATACTAAAATGAATCAAACTGCAACAGATGCTTTTAGTAAGACTGCAGAATTGCAAATACCCTTAAAAAACAAAAAGAAAGTGTATGCATCAAATTACATTTTATGTACTGATTACTTAAAAATAAATTTCAATACAAAAAAAGATTTATTGACTAAAGTAATGGAAGAAAATGGTCAGAATAAAGATATTTGGACTGAATTAGATGAAAAAAGTGTTGAGCAAATTAATGAAATGCAAATTTTAGCTGACGAAGTTTCGAAATTTCAAGAAGCAGTTTTAGACGCAACAACAAAAAATAACAAAGCAAAACTGCGAGTTTTAAATTCATCTATCAACCCTAAAACAATAGTTTCTGATATGATTAATTTTAAAATGAATTGATTTTTTAATTCTTACAAAAAAATGATGTTGTAAGTGATCTATTCAATTATATTTAGAATTTCACATGATATAATCGTGTGATGTCTTGACTGTAATTGAAAAATAATTCTGAAAAATGATACACATAAAGGTAAAAATAATTAGTAAAATCAATTTGTTATTATTGGTTTGTATTTTTTCTTTTAAGAACTCAAATAGTTCTAATGAAAAAAAAATTTTTCAGTCAAAGTATAATGATTTTTTCACATTTAAAAAATTTAGTGAACCAAATGAATTTGATTGTGAAAAAGACATTGTAAATGAAGTAGTTCAAAAAATTTTGGACTCAAAATGTAAAAGCATTACATTTTATTTATGTTCTGCATTTCCAAATGGGGCTAAAAAAGGTAAGAAATTAACTAAAGTGTTTGCAGAAAATTTTAAGAATTGTTTTTCATCTAAAGTCAAGCTAAAAGGTCTAAATTTAAAATTTAAAGCTATGGGAATTAAATTTCCTTTCAGAGTTCAGCAAGATACAGTTATCGAAAAAATAGTATTCAAGAAAAATGAAATATTAGAAATTCAAAAATATAAATCTATTAGTAAAAGAGCCTCGGAGTATTTTAATCACCAAATGTCTAGAGTTGAAATTTTCGCAGAATAACTAAAATTTATGCATCTTCTAATATATCAACTATGTTCTTTTTTTTATTTAACAAATAAAAACCCAAATTTTAAAGTACAATAATTGATTTTCTCTGAAATGTCTGCGCGGAAAAATAACCCAAGCAACTTGAACCAAAGTTAGAAACTGGATTTGCTGGCACTGCTCCTCCTGTGCCTCCAGCGTTGATGCTTAGCGTGTAAAAATATTTATAAACATTAGCGTCGATACACATCATTTCTAACACCGCAGTATCTCCTGATTCATAATCTCCACCGAAAATTGGTTGCAAAATCTCAACACCGTCCGCAAATTGATCATCTTGCAGGAAAATTCCAGAAATTAAATCTCCATTTTTAAACAAGTTAAAATTGTAATAATTTTTAATTCCGGCTGAATCAATTCTATTTGCAATTAGATAAGACACTGGAGTTGGTCCAAAAGAAAATTCTTCTAATGTCAATGAGTCAATTGGGATATTGTATGGCATTGTGCTAGAAGCTGAAAATGATTTTCCATCAACAGTTACAGAAATGGTGTAAATTCTTCCTTCTACGCCTAAATAATTTGATGTTTGATAAATACCATTAGAAATAAAAGTTAATGTCGTAGAATTGCCCAAATTATCGGTAATAGTAACCAAAGCATTATCTACAGTTGGAAAATTTGTAGCTTCGTCAAATTTTTGAGTTTTTGTGATCTTTACAGTGTGAATTAAGGAGTCTTTATTTACAACTCCTTCAACTACATATTTAACATCACTTTCATTTAAATCTATGTCAATGACTTTTTCACAGGAAGTTTGTGTAAATATTACAAGTGTAAGAAAACTAATTATTGCTATATAATATTTCATTTTATTTGAATTTAAAGTTGTAAGTAATTGCAGGAATAATTTTAAATAAAGCTGTTTGAACTGCTTCTGTTTTTGTAGGATCATCTGCATTTTCCTTGAATGAAATTGAATAAGCATTCTCTCTAGCATAAGTATTGTAGATAGAGAAATTCCATGAACTTTCAAATTTTGCAGTATTTTTTCTGTACCATGTCAAACCAATATCCATTCTATGATAATTGGGCATTCTTGATGCATTTCTTTCTGTGAATGAAAACTGTGTCTGTCCATTAACTTCGTATTTCCCTGATGGGAAAGTAACTGCATTTCCTGTGTAAAAAACAAATAAAGCTGAAACAGATAATTTTGGATTAAAGTCATAAATCGTAACCAAAGAAATGTCATGCGTTCTATCTTGCTTTGCAAAATACCAATCATTATCGTTTATTCCTTCGATTTTTCGTTCAGTTTTTGACAAACAATAACTCAACCAACCTGTAAATTTACCTTGCTTTTTCTTCAAAATAAATTCAACACCATAAGCACGGCCAATTCCATAAAGTAATTCACCTTCCAATAATTCATTTGCTTGTGTATTTGCCCCATTTCTATAATCGATTTGGTTATACATTGTTTTATAGTATGTTTCAATGTTCATTTCATATTTATTCTCTTGAAAATTTTTGAACCAACCCAAAGAAACTTGATCTGAAATTTCCGGTTTTGTATTTAAAGAAGTTGATAACCAAACATCCGTTGGAGAAGTTGAGGTTGAATTAGAAATCAAATGAATATTTTGAGCATTTCTAGCATAAGCTGCTTTTATTGAAGCTGTTTTAGAATAAGCATAACTAAATGAAACTCTTGGTTCAACATTCCAATACGTTTTATACATTTCATTATTTTTATAAACGGAGGTGTCTTTCACCGTTCCATCTGAATTATAACTATATTCATTTGCTCCATTTCCTAACAATGAATATCCGCTTAAGCGAACACCATAATTTATTGTGAAATTTTCGTTTAAAGAATAATCATTATTAATAAAAAAAGCACTTTCCAATGCTTTAGTTGGCTCTAGATTTGTTGCATTAATTCCAGCTGATGAATTGGATTTTATTTGCCCAGGCGTAATGGTATGATGAATTGCATTTACACCAAATCTAATTTTATTTCTAGTATTAACAAAATATTGAAATTCTTGTTTGACATTAAAATCTTGGATTTTTGATAAAATATCAAAATCTACATCTCCACTTGAAATGGAAATATTGTAATCGTAAGCACTAAAAATCAAGGAAGTATTTGAGAATAATTTATCATTGACTATATGGTTCCAGCGTAAAGTTCCCGTTTTATTTCCCCAATCGATGCCAAATGTTTTACCAACTCCTAAAACATCGCGACCAAAATATCCTGAAACAAAAAGTCTGTCTTTTTTACTTAAACGATAGTTTAATTTAGCATTCAAATCATAGAAATATAGAGTATTGTCTTTAAATTTATCAGAAGCCTTTAAAAAAACATCAGCATAAGTTCTTCGAGCTGTTAAAAGAAATGAAGCTTTGTCTTTCACAATTGGTCCCTCCACATTAATTCTAGAAGAAATCAATCCTAGACCTCCACTCACATTAAATCTCTTGCTATTACCTTCATTCATTTTTATGTCAAGGACTGAAGAAAGTCTTCCACCAAAGTTTGCTGGTTGATTTCCTTTATATAAAACAGCATCTTTAATGGCGTCAGAATTAAAAGTTGAGAAAAAACCTAATAAATGAGAAGCATTGTAAACAGGTGCTTCATCTAACAAAATTAAATTTTGATCTGAACCTCCTCCTCTAACGAAATAACCAGCATTTCCTTCGCCAGCACTCTTCACTCCAGGTAAAAGTTGCATGGTTTTAATAATGTCTTTTTCACCCATTAAAACAGGTATTTTGGCTAATTCTTTTGGATCCAAACGTTCAACCCCCATCAAAGGATCTTTGATATTTTGATCTTGTTTTATAGCAGAAACTTTAATTTCTTCTAATTCTTGCGTTTTTTCACCAGCTGGCGGTAAAACAGCAAAATCAATGTTTAAATTTTTGTTTAAATCAATTTCTTTTTCCTGAGAAACAAAACCCATTGCTGTTACAACTAAAGTGTATTTTCCTTCTGGTAACGTTAGGGAATAAAAACCATATTCATTGGAACGCGTTCCCAAATTTTGACCTTTTACTTTTACAATTGCATTGATTAATTCTTCACCTTTAGATTCATCTTTTATTGAACCACTGATGGTAAATTTGTTTTGGCTAAATAAAGGAGTGGAAAAAACACCTAAAATAAAGACCACAAATATGATTTTCATATATACTTTTTTAAGGGAACAAAGTAAAGGATTATTTTGTTCTTAAAAGTGTTAAAATATGTGAAGTTTGAGAAAAAATGAAAAAAGAAAAATTAAGAGTTAAAAATGAAGAATTTATCGAGAAACTACTATTATCTGATCTTACACCATTTTTAACTTTTAGGTCTTCATTTTAAATCAATTCCCTTCACCCTTCATTTTTTCAGCATTTTCAGCCATCTTTAGGGAGTCAATCATTTCTTGGCAATCACCATTCATAAAAGCGCCTAAATTATACATCGTTTTATTTATACGGTGATCAGTAACTCTTCCCTGAGGATAATTGTAAGTTCTAATTTTTGCAGAACGATCTCCTGTAGAAACTAAAGTTTTTCTATGAGCCGATCTTTCTTCATGCAATCGATCTACCTCCTTTTGATACAATCGAGAACGCAAAACTGAAATTGCCATTGCTAAATTTTTGTGCTGTGAACGACCATCTTGACATTCAACTACTGTACCTGTTGGGATATGTGTCAAACGAATTGCAGATTCAGTTTTGTTAATGTGCTGTCCACCTGCTCCAGATGCTCTGAAAGTATCTTTTCGGACATCTCCCATGTCTAATTCGAAATCCACTTCTTCAGCTTCTGGCAATACAGCAACAGTTATTGCAGAAGTATGAACTCTACCTTGAGATTCT
>CAMBRH010000168.1 GCA_945870115.1 Chitinophaga pinensis
ATAAAATGCAAATCACTTTTAGCAATATCTTCAGGTTTCTCATTATTTAGAACTTGAATCAACAAACCGATTATTCCTTTTGTGATAATTGCATCTGAATCAGCAGAAAAGGTCATTTTTCCATCATCAAAATTAGAATCCAACCAAACATTTGATTGACAACCAGTAATTAATTTATCTTCCGTTTTTTTTCCTTCATCAATTTTTGGTAAATCTTTACCAAGTTCAATGATGTATTCATATTTATCCATCCAGTCATCAAACATGGAAAATTCTTCAATTATGGATTGTTGCTTTTCTTCTAAAGTCATTTTATTGTAGATTTTAGACAAAAGACAAAAGACAAAAGACTTTGACTTTTGCCTAAACAAAATCTAATGTCTATGTTCTATAGTCTTTTAATCTATTATTTTATTTAAGCATTGAGATTCCTTTTTCTACTGCAGCGATAAAAACATCAATTTCTTCTTTCGTGTTATAAAACGCAAATGATGCACGAACTGTACCTGGGATTTTGTAAAAATCCATTAATGGTTGCGTACAATGATGACCAGTTCTAACAGCGATTCCTTGTTTGTCAAGTAAAGTTCCTAAATCGAAAGGATGAACGCCATCAACAACAAATGAAACAACACTTGTTTTCTTTTTTGACTCTCCAATGATATTCATATCTTCAAATGTTGAAAGCAAATCTTGTGCATAATCAGCCAACATCATTTCATGTTTTTCGATGTCCTCGATGTTAAATTGACTCATATATTCCAATGCCTTTCCAAGACAAATTCCTCCAGCTATGTGCGGTGTTCCAGCTTCAAATTTAAAAGGTAATTCGTTGTAAGTGGTTTTTTCAAAAGTCACTTTTTTGATCATGTCACCACCACCTTGATATGGAGGCATTTTTTCTAATATTTTTTCTTTTCCATAAAGAACGCCAATTCCTGTTGGGCCAAAAACTTTGTGGCTTGAAAAAACAAAAAAGTCACAATCTAAGTCTTGAACATCAATTTTTTTATGTTGAATACTTTGTGCGCCATCTATCAAAACTTTTGCGCCAACAAGGTGAGCTTTTTCAATAATTTCTTTGATTGGATTTATTGTTCCAAGTGTATTTGAAATATGCGTTACAGCTACTAATTTCGTTTTTAATGAAAGTAATTTTTCGTATTCCTCAATAATTAAATCTCCTTTTTTAGTAATTGGTATTACTCGTAGAACACATTTTTTGCGTTCACACAGCATTTGCCAAGGAACAATATTGGAATGGTGTTCCATTGCTGAAATTATTATTTCATCACCTTCTTTCAATAATTCTCCAAATGAAGAAGCAACCAAATTTATTCCATCAGTTGTTCCCTTGGTAAAAATTATTTCATTCGTAGAATTGGCATTGATGTAATTTGCAATGAATTTACGTGCATCTTCGTAATCTGAAGTTGATTTTTGACTTAAATAATGAACTCCACGGTGAATGTTTGCATTATCTTTTGAATAATAGCGATTTATTGCATCCAACACAAATTGTGGTTTCTGCGAAGTTGCTCCGTTATCGAAATAAATTAAATTTTTTCCGTATATTAATTGTCGCAAAGCAGGAAAATCTTCTCTGATTTCACGGACACTAAATTTTCTTTTTGCTGTTGATTCCATATCTTTTACAAAAGTAAACAATTATGATTCAAAAAAAGATTAAAGTTAGGAATTTTTAATATTTTGATAATTATTTTCAAATCCACAATTTCTATATTTCACCACCATGTAAATATATTTTAAATTGATAAAAATGGACTCTATTGAATTTCTTTTAAACTTTTCTCACTAGCCCTTGCATTCGAATTATAAATTTATACTACTTTAGTAATCCATTTTCAAAAAAAGAACATGTTAACTCCCAAAATAGAAAAAAAAATATTTTTATTAGATGCTTTTGCATTAATTTATAGAGCTTATTTTGCCTTTGCAAAAAATCCACGAGTAAACTCAAAAGGTCAAAATACTTCTGCGGCCTTTGGTTTTACAAATGCCTTAATTGATGTCATAAAAAAAGAAGAGCCAACGCATTTAGCTGTCGTTTTCGATCCTCCGGGAGGAGCGTCAAATCGTCAAGATGATTTTGCGGCTTACAAAGCACATCGTCAGGAAATGCCAGAAGATTTGCGTGCAATGATTGAACCAATCAAACGAATTGTTGAAGCATTTAAAATTCCGATTTTAATGAAAGAAGGATTTGAAGCAGATGATGTAATTGGAACTTTGGCGAAAATTGCTGAAAAAGAAGGCTATACAACCTACATGATGACTCCAGATAAGGATTTTGGACAATTGGTTTCAGATAAAATTTTTATTTACAAACCTGGACGAGGAGGAGATCCTGCAAGTGTTTTGGGTGTTGAAGAAGTATGTGAAAAATTTGAAGTTGATCATCCTTTAAAAGTTATCGACATTTTAGGTCTTTGGGGTGATGCCGCTGATAACATTCCAGGAATTCCTGGGATTGGAGAAAAAACATCTAAATTGTTGATTCAAAAATATGGTTCAGTTGAAAACTTAATTGCACATGCGCACGAACTAAAAGGCAAACAACAAGAGAACGTAATCAATTACGCAGATCAAGGAAGGTTGTCAAAAGCTTTAGCGACAATCATTTTAGATGTTGATGTGGAGTTTGAACCTGAACATTTAGTTATGTGTCCGCCAGATGCAGATAAGATTAGAGATATTTTTACAGAATTGGAATTTGTAAATCTTGCAAAAAGAATATTGGGAGAAGAAATTGTCATCACCCAAAGTGGTAATTCTTCTAGCAAAAAAGTAAGTAATGAAAATCAATTGGATTTATTTGGTTCACAAAGTTTATTGGAAAATCAAAATCCAATTGCAACTAGTAATCAAAAAACCTTGGTTACTGAAAAAGCAAAATATCATTTAGTAAACACAGAAGAAGAACATAATCAATTATGTTCTTTGATTCTGAAAGAAAAATCAGTTTGCTTTGACACAGAAACAACAAATATTGAAGCCTTAGAAGCAGAATTAGTTGGAATTGCCATTTCATTTAAAGAAAAAGAAGCATATTATATTGCTTGTCCAGAAGATCAAGTTTTGACACAGCAAATTGTAGAAACGTTCAGACCATTTTTCGAAAATGAAACCATTGAAAAAGTGGGACATAATTTAAAATATGACATTCAAGTTTTAGCAAATTACGGAATCGATGTCAAAGGTCCATATTTTGACACAATGATAGCACATTATTTAATCAATGCTGATTCAAAACAAAGCATGGGTTTTTTAGCAGAATATTACTTGAATTACAAAGCAATTTCGATCGAAGAATTAATTGGAAAAAAAGGCAAAAATCAAGGAAATATGCGTGATCTTACTCCAGAGGAAGTTGTTGATTACGCGTGCGAAGATGCAGACATTACTTATCAATTGAAAAATGTTTTTGAACCAGAAATTCAAAAAGAACATTTAAAAGATTTGTTTTACAACATGGAAATTCCATTGATGAAAGTGATTCAAAAAATGGAACGTGAAGGAATTGCAATTGATGCTGTTCACATAGATTTGTTTGCAAAACAATTAGACGAGGAAACAATTAAGCTAGAAAAAGACATCAAAGAAATGGCAGGAAGTGAATTTAATTTAAATTCTCCAAAACAATTAGGTGAGGTTCTTTTCGATCAAATGAAAATTTCCAGCAAAGCTAAAAAAACAAAAACAGGACAATATTCCACTTCGGAAGATGCTTTGGAACAATATAAAAATGACCATGAAATCATAGGTTTGATTTTAGAATACCGTCAATGTAAAAAATTAAAAAGCACCTACGTTGATCCAATGCCAAGTTGGGTTTTGAAAAAGGATAATCGGGTACATACGCATTTTATGCAAACCGTAACGGCAACTGGGCGTTTGAGTTCAAACAATCCAAATTTGCAAAATATTCCAATTCGCACCACGAAAGGAAAAGAAATCAGAAAAGCATTTATTGCAAAAAACGAAGATTTTACCTTGATGGCGGCGGATTATTCTCAAATTGAACTTAGAATTATAGCTGCTTTAAGCGAAGATAAATCTATGATTCAAGCTTTCAATGACGGAAAGGACATTCATCAAGCAACGGCTTCAAATGTGTTTCATGTTGAAATTGATGCCGTAACAAGAGAACAAAGAAGTGCTGCAAAAGCAGTAAATTTTGGAATCATTTATGGTCAATCAGCATTTGGTTTGGCTCAAAATTTAGGAATTTCAAGAACCGAAGCCAAAGGAATAATTGATAGTTATTTTGCACAATTCGGAACCATCAAATCCTACATGGATAAAGTGGTGAATGACGCTAGAGAATTGGGTTACGTTGAAACAATCATGAAACGAAGAAGGTATTTGCCAGATATTAATTCTGCCAATGCTGTCGTGAGAGGATTTGCCGAAAGAAATGCCGTTAATGCTCCGATTCAAGGTTCAGCGGCAGACATCATTAAATTAGCAATGATTGAAGTTGATAAAGCAATGACAAGTCAAAATGTACAATCAAAATTATTGTTGCAAGTGCATGATGAGTTAGTTTTTGATGTTCATAATTCTGAAAAAGAAATCATGAAAAACTTGGTGAAAGAAGCGATGGAGAAAGCCGTTTCACTCGTTGTTCCTTTAGATGTTGAAGTTGAATTTGGACAAAATTGGCTTGAGGCACATTGATAATTGCCACCCAGAGCCTCAGTCAACAATCAAAAAGTCCGCCTTTGTGTTCTTCGTGTATCTTTGTGCCTTCGTGTTAATCCCTTTGCTAACTTTGCGTTAACTTTGCATCTTTGCGTTTAATTCAATCCAATAAAATGTCTGAAGAAAGACAAATATTTACTTTAAAGCAAGTCGCAACGTCTATTCAGAGGTTAATGTCTGAACGATACCATCAAAATTATTGGGTACAAACAGAAATTCATAAATTAAATTATACAACCAAAGGACATTGTTATCCTGAATTGGTTCACAAAGAAAATGGGCGAATTGTAGCAGAAATGCGCGGAACAATTTGGGCAACAAGCTATGATAAAATCAGTAAAAATTTTGCTGAAATTGTCAAAGAACCAATTCGTGACGGAATGTCTTTGTTGATGCTCGTAAAAATTGTTTTTCATCCACTCTATGGAATGTCGCTTGAAATTATTGATATTGATCCAACTTATTCCTTGGGAGAATTACAAAAAGAACGCGATGAAACTTTAAAAAGACTAACCAAGGAAGGGATTTTAAACAACAATCAAAAATTAATCTTTCCACTTTTACCAAAAAGAATTGCCATTATTTCAATGGATTCGAGCAAAGGACTTTTGGATTTCTACAGTGTTACACAAAATAATCCGTGGAATTATAATTTCTTTTTCATGCTTTTTCCAGCGAATTTGAATGGCGATATGGCAGTGAATTCGATTGTAAATCAATTAAATCGAATTGAAAAAGTAAAACATCATTTTGACATAGTTTTAATCATCCGTGGAGGAGGTGGAGAAATCGGTTTATCATGTTATAACAATTACCTTTTGGCAAAAACAATCGCGACTTTTCCGTTGCCAATCATGACTGGAATTGGACATTCAACGAACATTACCGTTTCAGAAATGGTTGCCTTTCGCTCAGCAATTACACCAACAGAATTAGGTGATTTTTTAATTCAAGCATTTCATGAATTTAGCGTTCCATTAGATAATGCAAAAAAGACAATTACCACAAAATCAATTTCTTTACTGGAAATAAAACGCAAAGAACTGAAAAATGAAATTCGTTTTTTATCTAAATCAAGCTCCTTGTTTTTAATTGAAAATAAAAATGCGTTAAAAAATAAATTGCTTTTAATTCAGCACAAAACAATTCATTCGATTCAAAATTTTTATTTGCAGACAAATAAACTTAATTTTGTGCTAAATCATGGAGTAAAAAATATGGTTTTAAGTAAAAGGGTAGATTTGGCTAAAGTTAAAGATAAACTTGAAATTAGTTTTTTGGAATCAATTAAGCAAAACAAGCAAAACAGAAAAACATTAGTAGATTCTCTACATAATTTAATATTAAAATCACTAGAAAAAGATAAAAATCACTTGAAATTAATTGAAAATTCAATCAGATTAATTGATCCAGCAGAAGTTTTAAAACGGGGATATTCAATTACTTTAAAAGACGGAAAATTAATTTCAGACAAAAATCCAGTTAAAATTGGAGATATAATTGAAACGCAAACGAAAGATATAATAATTAATAGTCAGGTTTTGTAAGATATTAGACAAAAAGATTCAAAAGTCAAGACTTGTTTTTCTCAAGAAACAAAATTTAGAGTCACAAACAAATATGTGTCTTTGCTTCTGAATCTTCTAGTCCTTTATCTAACAATCCAATAATCTAATAATCCAACTATGGAAACAAATTATAAAGAAGCATTTGAAGAACTACAACAAATTGTTGAAGAAATTGAAACAGGAGAAATCAGTGTTGATGAACTATCTCTGAAAGTAAAACGCGCAGCAAGTTTATTGAAAATTTGCAAGGAAAAATTAAGTTCGACGGAGGAAGATGTGAATCAAATTTTAAAAGAACTTGATGAAGAATAAATTTCAGAAATACCATTTTACTTAAAGATTAAAAGTACTTATTCATTTCATCACGTAATGATGCCGTAGGTATCAAATGTTTGTAACGACGGATGAAATCCGTCGTAAAAGTATAAAGGTAATACGTTTTTGGCGTGTGTTTTTGTTTAAAAACCATGCCTAAAACCACTAAAAATAATATGAAGAAAAACAAATGGGAAATAGAATTAAAATAATTAAGTAAATAATTACTAAATTGATTTATTAAAGTTAATTTTGCACTACAATTTAAAAAAACACTTTTCAAAAATGGAGATTTTAAACGGAAAAGAAACAGCAAAAACCATTAAAGAAGAAATTGCTTTAGCGGTAAAAAAACGCAAATCAGAAGGAAAAAAGATTCCACATTTAGCGGCGATTTTAATTGGTGGTGACGGAGGTTCAATGACTTATATCAACAACAAATTGAAATCTTGTGAAGAATGTGGTTTTGAAAGTACTTTGATGCGTTATGATGATTCTATTTCTGAAGAAACTCTTTTGAATAAAATTAATTCCCTAAACGAAGACAAAAGCATTGATGGATTTATTGTTCAACTTCCACTTCCTCCGCACATCGACGAAATGAAAGTGACATTAGCAATCGATCCAATGAAAGATGTTGATGGTTTTCACCCAATGAATTTAGGGAAAATGGCTTTAAATCTTCCATGTTTTATTTCTGCAACTCCTTCTGGAATTATCGAATTATTGATTCGAAATAACATCAAAACAGCAGGGAAAAAATGTGTGATTATCGGCCGTTCAAACATTGTTGGTATGCCTTTGAGTATTTTACTTTCTCAAAATGCAAATCCAGGAAATTGTACTGTAACCTTGGCGCATAGTCAAACGCAGAATTTAAAAGAAATTTGTTTAACTGCGGATATTTTAATCGCTGCAATTGGTCAACCAGAATTTGTAAC
>CAMBRH010000169.1 GCA_945870115.1 Chitinophaga pinensis
AATAAAATTTACACTTTTATTTCTATTCGGGTAGTTTAAATCAAGTTTTAGATTTATTTTTAGCGTTTACAAGGAAATTTTGATATATTTGGAAGAGCTTAACTTTAAAGTTTATATTCAATTGCAAAAAATTAATCTAAAATAATAAAATTTCGCAAAGAGTGATATAAAACCCAAGTTATACAATTACGCACTAAGAATAAACGAATTTATACTCAAATGCAAATGATAGAAGTTAAAAAAATATTGAATTATACATTAGTCGGAATAATAATTTGGTTGTCAATTGAATCACTTACAATAATTGTTAAACAGGTTGTAACTTTCGTGTTATTGCAAATAGAGTTAAATGAAGTAACCATTTTCTATACAACACAACTTTTAATATTACTTTCTGTATTTTTGTTTACACGTTTTATATTGATAAAAATTCTTAGCTGGTCAAATAAATCAAAATCGATATTAATAAGAATAATAGTTATTTATATAATCTTTGAGGTACTGAAATTCGCATCATTGTTAACGACTCCAATATTAATTGGGCAAACAGAATTGACATCATTTAGAAAATTTACTGAACTAAATGAGAATTCATTTTTCAAAATGATTCAGTATATAAATAAATATGTTAGAATTGTAATTGTCGGGTTAACAATAGTTATGTTTAATCAAAAGAAAAAGACCTAATCATAAAAGAGGCTCTTATTCCAAAACGATTTACAAAATTTCACCAAAACATAAATTATTATGAAATATAAAATAATTTCACCAATTTATAAGAAATTAATTTATCCCCTACTTCCTAAACTTCAACTGCAAAGTCACATAAAAACTTCGTCCATCGCTCGGTAAAATTCCCGGTCCAGGATAAGCTGTTGCTCTTCTTGTGTAATATTTTGTGTTCAATAAATTATTGATTCCAGCTTCCAATTGAATTAACTTTTTGAAATAATAGCGCAAAGAATAATCCATCACAAAATAACTCGGAATAAAACCAATAACTGCATCGCCACTTGCTTCAACAGAATTTGAGGCATCGCTGAATTGTCCACTATTATACGAAAATTGAACTTGTGTTTGAAATTTTGCTGTTTTGATTTTAAAACCCGATTTCAGCATAATTGGACTTACGTATTCCACTTCTTTTCCAACATAATTTTTTTCTTTTGAGCGGATGTATTTTGCTTCGATGTAGGAAAAATTGACAAAAATTGTTGAACTAACTTTTGCAGAATCTTTAAATGCTTTTATGAAATCAAATTCTACAAATGCTTCAATCCCCATGTTTCGTGCGTCACCAATATTTGTTCTGACTTTATTTGTGCCATTTACCTCTGGTGCCAAACCAATTTTATCTCCATAAAACAAATGAAATAAAGCAATATCGGCATATAAATACGATTTCAATAATCCTCTGAAACCCAATTCTGTGGTTGAACCGTATTCGTCTTTGATTAAAGTATCAACAATAATGTTTGGGTTATTGATGCGAATGTCTGTAAAATTAATTGCACGGTAATTCAAACAAAAATTAGAATAAATGCTCGTTTGCTTGCTTGTTTTAAAGGAAGTTCCAAGGCCATAAAGTGGCACAATGCGACTTAAACTGTTTTCATCTTCAATTTTATAAATTCCTAAAGTATCATAATTTAATGGGTGAATGGAATATTGCTTGTAAAATCCAGCAGATGAACTTTTTATGTTTTCCAAACGAAATCCAGCATTTAAAGTAAATCTATCTCCTACGAACCAAATATTTTCAATGAAAAAAGCCAAATTTTGGGAAGGAAAAGAAAAGGAAGATGTTTCTAAATCTCGCGGATTAGTGAATGAAAAGTCAGCATTTTTTCCATCAGACGCTGTGCCTTGATCTGATTGCGTTTTTCCTTGATAATAGCGCAAACCAGTCAAAAAAGCACTTTTTATTTTTAGGTTTTTTACAGCAAATGAATAGCGCGTTAAAAAGCGCGCTTCTCCCCCACCATTTCTAAAATTTCCTGATATTAATTCCCGATTTCCACCCAAATCTGCTTGGTTAATTTTCCCTAAAAGCCCAAGTGAATAACGGTCAGAATGCATTCCAAAAGCACGCACATTAAAGGTCGATTTTGGAGTAATTTGAAAATCATAATGCAATGCCAAAATATTCCAATTTACTTTAAACCAATTGCGTTCACGCACACTTTGAATCGCGTCTTTTTCAAACATCTTATCCGTCAAACCGCCAGATTGTTGCGCTTCGTAACTCATACCAGTATATTCCAAGCGGATTTTTTGATTTTCTGTCAAATAAAAACCGACTTGAGCAAAAACCTGATGTTGGTTGAATTTACTGTTATCTCTGTAACCATCACCCAATTTTAATTGATGATAAGCTTGATATTCAAGACGTTTGTGCGAACCGCTTACCCGATTAAAAAATCCTAAATAACCAAAACTTCCAGCAGTGGTTCTTGAAGTAAATTCAATAGGTGAATCTTTGACAGGATCTTTTATCACAAAATTCATCAAGCCCCCAAATTGCGTTCCGTATTGCAAAGAAGCCGATCCACGGATAATTTCAATAGCTGAAAGTGCTTCCAATGGCGGTGTGTAGTAACTTTCGGGATAACCCAATGCATCGGCGCTGATGTCGTAACCGTTTTGTCTTGTGTTAAAATTTGCAGCACGATTGGGCGATAATCCTCTTCCACCCACTCCCATTTGAATTCCTGCTCCGTCGCTTTCCCAAATGTTTAAACCAGGAACTTTGGCAAATAATTCTCGTGGATTTCCAGACGATTTTGCGCCTCCTTGTCCTTCGGTTTGAATAATGGTGCTTGTTCCAGTTGCAATTTGAACTCCACGAACAGGAGGCAAATAGCCAATATCAAAATTATTTAAGCGAGTTCTTACAACTTTGGTTTCCTCTAGTTCGGTGATTTTAGTTGCCAAAGAAACTTTTTGATTTACTTTCAAATCTTTACAAGAAATACTTTTTCTGAAAAATTCAGCATGTTGAAAAACAATCGAATCAGTTTCACATTTTTTAAACGAAAATTTACCTTCAAAATCCGAAAATGATTTTACATTTCCACATGAAATTTTAACTCCGTAAACGGTTTCATTTTTTTCGTTCACAACGATTCCGCTGATTTCTTGAGAAAAAAAGCTTGCCGAAAATAAATTCAGAATAAAGACAAAAATTAATATTTTTCGAGCCATGTTCTATTTCCTAAATTATTTTTTATCAGCGTTAAATCCAATTTTTTGTCAATAAAAAGTTTGTGCGGACGACCATTTAAACTCACAAAAGATTCAACATGAATGGAAGGATTTTTCAAATGAAATGAATTTTTTCCAAAAACCAAAAGTGTGTCAGAAAATCTATTTTTCAAGAAATTTGCGTACTGTAAAATAAAATCTGGCTGTGTTGACATTTGATCTATTTGCGTATTTGTCAAAAATTTTGTGTTATCAATTTCAATTTCACCTTTTGTTTTTTTGTCTTTCACATAAAATGTTGAAAATCCTTCTTTGTGCATCAACATGACACGCCAAGAAAAGCGCATTCCTTCTTCTGACCAAAATAAATTCCCATCATAAAGCAAGTATCTAAAAGGAATTACCACTTGCAGAAAGATATAAATGGAAAGCAAAATAACAATCATTTTTGACTTATAATTTTGCACAAAAGTACTTGAAACTTGTTTAATTTTAAGCAGTTTTGACAAAAATAAAAGAATATTTTCATGAAATTTAGCTGAAAAGAAAATCAAAGTTGAAAAAATCATCACCCAAGGAAAAACGCCGATTGGAAATAAAATCCAAGTCACTAAATGAAAGACAATTACAAAAAAGTAAGCATAATTTCTTGTTTTGCTAGAACTTAAAAAGAATG
The DNA here is from genome assembly GCA_945870115.1 of Chitinophaga pinensis. GTDB lineage: Bacteria > Bacteroidota > Bacteroidia > Flavobacteriales_D > Crocinitomicaceae > M2408. The sequence goes on from CAMBRH010000169.1 coordinate 3,881, forward strand.
GAATTGTCAAATCATAAATGCAACCAAACCACGAAAATGCAAAAGCGGTAAAAGTTGAAGCGAAAATCCAACCCAAATAAGGCAAATCTCTGTAGGCTTGAAGCCAAATTTTCAGTGGCTGAGCATCAAAAAGCCAATCCGAATTCAATTTTGCTACTCCAGCAAAGAAATAAACGCAGCCCAACTGAAATTTTAAAATCCAAATTGTCCAAGCATGGGTTTTCACGGAAGAAATTGCTGGATTTCGCAACGAATCAACTGAAAAAAATCGATTTGCTGGAAGAAAAATCAACAGAAAACCAATTAAACTTACGAAGTAATAATGATTTAAATAATAGCTTTTATCCAACAATTCAATGTAAGTAAAAAGCAGAAAAAATGCAAAAGTTGAAAGTCTGTAAAAAGCACCCAAGATGATTCCAACGCAAGCAAAAACAAGCAAAACAAAGGGTAAATACATCCAATTTCCTGAAAGTGGTTTCACCCAATCAAAACCCAAATAGGTAAAATGAAATTTAGGATTTATATATAATTCAGCAACCCAACCCTTTGAAATAAAACGCAAAGTTCCAAAAAGCATCAAAGCTCCAAAAATTATTCTAAATACAATTAATGGAGCAATGCTAATTTGTTTGAAAAATATATTTTGAAGGTTTTTAATCACCGTCGTTGTCTTGATAGGTAATTAAAATTCCAAAAGCGGAAGACATATCTGTTTTGATAAAAACAACCGTTCCATGAAAATAAGTGTAATAAGAATCAATTGTTGCAGTTGAATTGATCATCATATTTTTTAAATTTGCAGTCCAAGAACTTGGTTCAGTAATCAAATAATCAAAGCGAGATTCAATGGTTGAAGCCAAACTTTGTTTTTCTAAAGCGATTAAATAATCATCAAATCCAGTTCCACTTGCTCCAGCAAGTGAATTCCCTGAAAATATTTTCCTCAATCCTTTTAAATTTTCTACAATAAGTTCGGTTCCAATTCCAGATTTTGGAGCTTCTAAATAATCTAAACGCTGAATACCAAGACTTTGTTTCCCCAAAGGAATTCCGATTTTGGCATTTTTTGTGATTTCATAATCCTTGCAAAAAGCATTCACAAGCATAGAAAATGGACTTGTAGAACTCGTTCCAGTTCCATCTTTAAAAGTAGAACTATATGAAGACCAATTTGTTGCAACATAATCTGTTTCAGTTTTCATTTTTGAAATCAAAGCAGAAACGTAAGCTTTTCTATTGGTAGAATTATTAAGTAATGTCATGGCATTTTCTTGAAAGAGTAAAAAATCAAGTGCAGAAAATCCAATTGCAGAAATATTGCTAACAGTTGCCAAATCGTAGGTTCCAGCTGAAATATTATTTTCAATTTGATTTGTATCAGACGGAAAAACACCTAATGCATTTGCATAGCCAACTTCCATAAATGGCCCAAAATCAAACATTTTTACATATTGAAAAGATTTATAAGCAGCTTTCCAACTTTCTTTTGTAGCATCAAAATTTTCTTGCGTTGGCTCAAACAAAAATGATTGCCAAGAAGTGGAAAGGGAATTAACATCAGTTTGAACTTTCGAAATACTTGGAACAATATAATTATCCGCAAGTTGCGTCATTATTTCTTTTTTCTCAAAAGTTATTTCTGGGTCAACTACTTCTTTTTTCTTACAACTCGCTGAAAGAATAAAAAATGCTAAACCTATAAATACTATTTTCTTAATATTTCGCATCTAAATCTGCTTTGATTTCGTTTATTTTTAACAAAGAAATGTTCCAAAAGTTTGTTCCAAATTTCGCTAAAATTGCATCTAATTCAGCATTAGATAATTTTCTTGTTTCCAATGGTGCATATCTTAAACACAATGTGAAAGCATAAGCTTCAGACAAAACATGCAATAATTTTGCTTGATCTGAACCAAAACTGTTCGCAGCATCAGTTAAATAATTCATTGCTTGTTGAGCCGAAATTTTTTCCCACATAGTTCTGATTTCGACAATCGCAGCATCTCTATCAGCAAGAATGTTGTTTGAAATTGCAGCTCTTCCTTTTAAAAAATTATCCATCATACTTCCATTCGAAGCTATGTTTGAATTAACAGAATTTGAATATTTACCCCAAAAATCCGTTGGAATTACACTTGGGAAATTTGATTCAACGCCAAAATAACCAAAAGCTTCATCCCAATGATGTTCCATTGTTGTGTAATTATAACCAACAAGGTTTGTCGTATTATCAACATCCATTTTTGAGACTGAAAAATATGAATTTAAAGCTTGATTCATGAAAACTGCTCCCATCAAACCTTTTTCAATAAGTTGTAAATATTCTATTCCATTTTGACTGTATAAATAGATCTTGTTATCAAGCGTAATTAATTTTCCAGCTTGACCTGAGCTTGCTGTTTGAGAAAAATCTTGACTAACTAATGCTATAGAATCCATAAAGTTTTCAAACAATGGTTGATCTATGGCAAAACATTTATCTTTTAATTGCTTAGTTGATGTAAAACTAAATGCACCATTTCCGTTTCCATTTGTATTAGCGAACATATCTTTTAGTTGCTGTGAAGTTACTGACGTACTTGTGGCAGTTTTCATGTAAACAACCATTTCTCTTAATTGTTGTAACCTTTCTGTTTGACCTGAATAATTTACAGTAGAAACTCCATTTTCGTCTGTAAATGAATACGTTTTAGGAATTGTATAAGTCAAAATTGGCTCAGCGTAAACACAAGAATTATCATCTTTTTCCGCCTCATCATTATAATTTGTTGCAGCTGTATCTGTGCAGCCTTCTTTTTTACATGAAGCCAAAATTGAAGAAAAGGCCAAACTTAAAATTATATATTTTTTCATCTAATTTAGAATTGTTTTAAACTAGGGCAAAAGTATAGTTTGAGAAAGTTTGTAACAATACCTCAAAAAAGGTATTTTAGAGAAAAAGTTTTTCTAAAATACCAAATTATTTAAATTTATTCTTATATTTATACCTTAAAAAAACCACGCTAACAATGAAAAAAATCACATTCAAACAAAAGTTCAGGTATAAATTCGACAATTTAATGAGTAAGGGTCCAATCGCAATGATTTCCCTTTTAGCTTTAATGTCTTTATTAGTAGTAATAATTGCAGGGGCAGTTTTATGGATGTTCCACATAACTCCTGAAGGAGAAGCACCTTTAAATTTTATTGAAGGAACTTGGCAAAGTTTAATGAGAACTTTAGATTCCGGAACGATGGGTGGTGATAGTGGCTGGGGATTCAGAATTATTGCTTTTCTTGTAACTTTAGGTGGAATTTTTATTATTTCAACTTTAATAGGAGTATTAGGAAGTGGAATTGAAGGAAAACTAGAGGACTTAAGTAAAGGAAAAAGTTTTGTTATTGAAAAAGACCATACCTTAATTTTAGGTTGGTCATCCAAAATTTTTACGATAATTTCTGAATTAGTGATTGCTAATGAAAATCAAAAAAAGCCTCGTATTGTAATTTTAGCCGACATGGATAAAGTGGAAATGGAAGATGAAATTCGCAATAAAATTGCCGATCTAAAAAACACAAAAATTATTTGTAGAAAAGGTGTTCCAAATGATATGACGGATTTGGGAATTGTAAATCCACAAGAATCAAAGTCGATAATTATTTTGGCTCCTGAAGAAGGAAATAC
>CAMBRH010000170.1 GCA_945870115.1 Chitinophaga pinensis
GTTCTGGAAAAGACAATCCAACAGATATAATATTTGGAGTTGTACTAATTGGTGCATTTGCGGTATAAATTACTGTTCCAGAACAATCAAGTATTTCATAAGAACATTCGAATAGAAAACTACCACCATCATCAAATACAAAAGATAAGTTATCACCAAAATTTACTGGTATTGAAAATTGATCAAAATCTCCCGGATTATTATCAACAGTATAAGTAGTGGTAACACCGTTTCTGGTCATCAAAAGATTATTACCATTCCAACTATCACCAAAAGAGTCATACAGTTTTAATGTATAATTACAAGGAGGAAAGTCAACTAAAGACAATAAATTTCCTGCACATATTGCAGTGTCAGACAATGTTATAGGAAGTTGGAATTCAGTCACATTAATATTAAAAGTAGTATCATTTGAACATCCAAAATTATTTACTACGGTATATTGATAAGTATATATTCCAGCAGCAGTGGGAGTAATTATCATCGTATCTCCACTTAGAGTTAAATTCGAAGCAAATGGAGCTGGAAATGTCCAATAAGAAGAATCCAAATTTGAACTATGTTCTGGAGTAAATTCAACAACATCTGGGTACAAAGCTGGATCTAAATTCAAAGCAAAACTAAAAACTGTTCCATCATCTGCAGCCCAATTATCGACTACGGTTAAAGTCCAAACACCGTTAGCAGGACAACCAACTAAACCACCAAGAGAAATAACTGGTTCATAATTTCCTACAGGAATTGTACCCCCATTTCCATTAGCCCATTCTACCCATGTTGTTGTTGCTGTAGGCGTAAAACAATAAGAATAAGGTACACCTTGAGTGGTTGGGTCAGTACAGTCAACATTGTCTTCTTGTATTGGTTCTCCAATTTGAGTTCCACCGCCACCCTGTTGGTGTAGAATTACAGATTGTCCATTTGGACACGCAATTGAAATTACTAAATCTCCCATGAATGAATGTTCCATATCCATACAAAGCGATAAGATTTGATTCATATCTGTTATAGTTGTTCCAGAAGTAAAACCTGTTTGAACAATGTCTACATTTTGCGCAACTCCTAATTGATCATCCGTCATACAACCATTATTTATAGTTGTTTCTCCTGTAAATCCTTCCCATGTATTTTCATATAGTAAAGGTGTTGCAGAAGCGATCATTGATTCTCCAATACACAAAGTTGTATCTCCTTGAAAATTGACAAAATTTGGTGGTGTTGCTACTAATACATCAACATCAATTAGGTTATTATTCGTACATCCATTGTTATCTTTTACAAATAATTGAACTCTGTAATGTCCAGGAAATGCATAACTGTGACTCACTGATTGACCCAAAGAAGTTGAACCATCCATGAAATCCCATTTATATTCTGAGATAGTAAATCCTGGTTGAGCAAATGATCCTAATTCTTGAAAATCAATAACTTCGTTCATGCAAGCGTGAATACTATCATTGGTAATTCCTGAAAGCACAATTCCACCAGCAGTTGGATCATCACAGGGTGTTGTACAAGTTGCACTAGCAGAAAAAGCTCCAGCACCCCCGACATTATTTGAATAAAAATTAAATGTTAAACAACCAGTCAAATTTTGCGGTGTACATTGAACTAAAACTCCTTGTAAACCTGTACCTGAGTAATTTCCTAAAAATAAAGCAGCAGTAGAATTACCATCATAAATTGACATTTCATCAACGTTTGTGACATTTGGAAGTGGGTTTTGATCAGTTGGGTCTAAATTAAAGAGGTTAAATTGAACATTTATAATGTCATCTGGATTATCTGGACAAATGGTAAAGGTTGTATTTTCGTTATTACTGTATCCCGTACCTCCTTGTCCCCCTGAATCGATAATAAAACCATTACAAGTATTTGTTGTAGTTCCATTCGCAGCAGCATCTACAGTAATTGTCGTTTGTTGTGAAAAGAATGTATTTATACTAATAAATGAAATTAATAAAAAAAGTAGTTTGTTTTTCATAGTTTTAACAATTAATTTTTATTTTCACTAAATCGATTTTAAACTTTTACCTTGAAAAATCGAATAAACGTCTATGATTTTAAAATTTTAATATACAAATATATTCTAAATTAATTTTATATTAAAAAAATATTATTTCTACTATTGGAATCTTATTAGTTATCTAATTAAGTTTACATTTCCAACAACTAGTTTTTTCTCATCTTTTGTTGCGGTACTAAATTCTATTTTAAAGGTGTAAACACCTGATTCGGCTAATCCATTTCCAGCACCATGGTCTCCATCCCACCCATAATCAGCATCATTTGTTTCAAAAATTAATTGTCCCAAACGATTGTATATTTTCATGTTAAAAATTTGAGGATCTAAACCTGAATAAAAGACAGGTTGAAATTTATTATTAAATTCATCTGCATTAGGAGTAAAGCTATTTGGAATATAAAATAATAATGACTCTTCCAAAATTATATCAGCATATGCTGTATCAACACAACCAAATTGAGTTTCTGCAATTAACCTTACTGTATAGTTACCTGCTGCATCAGCTGGAAAAGTATGGTCTACTTCAAAACCAAAAACAGGATTTGAAACATCTCCAAAGCTCCATTCATACAGAATAGCACCAGTGGATGTATTGTTAAATGAAGTCGTTGGATTAATCATACTTAAGATTGGCGTCACAACATTGAAACTTGCTACTGGATCTGGATTTAAGACAAATGCTCCAGCAACTGTTGTGGCACCAACACATCCATTTGGCGACACCTCAGTAATGGTCACATCATAAACACCAGTTTGAGTAAAAGTATGAGAAACTACATTTCCAATTGCAGTTGTACCATCACTAAAAGAATAAACACAAGCGTTTGTAATAGTTGGATCTGTAAAAATAACTGTGCTCGGACTACAACCACTAAATATTGTTTGAGTAAACCCTGAGATCGGTAAAGCTTCAATAGTCACCACTAAAGTGTCTGAATCAGTACAACCAAATTGATTTATTCCGGTAGCTATATAATTACCACTTACAAATGGCACAAAAGGAACATTATTTATTACTCCATTATTCCAAGTGATTGTTGTTGCTCCGTTTCCTGTCAAAAGTAAATCTGAAAACTCACAAGCAACCACATCAGGACCAACAGTAACAACTGGAGATTGATTTATTAAAACTGCCACTTGGTCAATGGTTGTACAAGTATTTAAGGTTCCTGTAACCGTAAAAGTATAATTTCCATTTACTTTATTAAAAGGAACACCGTCAACTATTGCATTATCCCAAGTATAAACTGTTCCAACAGAACCGGTTGCTGATAAGGTAATTGGAATTCCTTCACATCTAACAATATCAGGACCTGCATTAACAACTGGATTTGAATTAACAGTAACGGTAAATGTCACAGGGTCACTAACGCAGCCATTGTTGTCTGCTGTTAAAGTAATTGTAGAAATTTGAGGTAACCCTCCCAAAGTTGGATTACTTGCAATAAATGAGCTAATGTCACCTAAGCCAGCAACATTTACTATGCCTGTTGTCACATTGTCATTTGTCCAATCAATTGCGTAAGTAGAAAGCATGGAAATTGGAACATCAGGAACTACGGTTCCAGAACATACACTTATTGGTAATATTGGCAAAATAACTGGTGTTTCAATCACTTCGAAATCAACAGAAGTTGCAGAAATACAGGGTGCATTACCAACAGCATAATCAATTGTGTAAATTCCCGGAAGGGATGCAGCTAAGTCAATTTGTCCAGAAATTGGGTTGATTGCTAAACCTAGTGTTGAAGAAAAAGTACCTCCAATTGTTGCTGCTGGATCTAAAGTTGTTAATGGATTTGATCCGTTTGAACAAGCTGAAGGTGCAGAGATCGTAAATACTGAATTAACTAAAGGATTTACTGTTATATCAAAACTTTCAGGAAGGCTTGAACAAACCCCAATATTTAAGACGACATCTATTGTTGCAGTAATCGGATTTACTGTTCCGTTTGAAGCAGTAAATGCAGCAATGTCTCCTGAACCAGAAGCAGCTATTCCGATTGTAGGATCTGAATTTGTCCAATCAAATGTAGCTGCAGCATTTCCAGTTAATGGAATTAAATTTATTGTATTATTTTCACAATCAGTTATATCTAAGATTGGATCAACAATTAAATTTTGCTCTACAACAAAATCAAAGTCAACAGGATTTCCTGTACATGTTCCTAATTGAGGAATTACAGTAAAAGTTGAAGTCAAACTTGCCCCTGAAGTATTTTGTGCAAGAAATGATAAGATATCGCCTGTTCCAGCAAAGGCAATTCCAATATTGTCAGCTGTAGCATTTGTATATGTCCAATCATAAGTTGTTCCTGTTCCAGTAAATAAAATATCTGTAGTCATTGCATTTTCGCATGAAAATTGATTTAAAATTGGATTAACAGTAGGTAAATCGATAATGTCAATAAATAAAGTTGATGAATTTGGACAAGATCCAGCAGATGTATATGTAACATCATAAGTGTTCACAGGTGAAAATGTAATATTTACGACTCCAGAAAAAAGATCAACAAAGCCTGGTGTAGTAGAACTAAATGTTCCTCCTGGCAATGTTACAAAGGCCAAAGCTTCACCTAAATGTCCAAAACAAAAAATATTTTGCGCATATCCAAAAGATGCATCATCAAGAGGATTTACTGTAATTGTAAATGAAAAGGGATTTGCACCAGAACATGTGCCATCAGTTGGCGTAATTACAAAGGTTGCCACGATTGGAGAACCAGTTGTATTTAGGGTTAAAAAAGCAGGTATATCTCCTGAACCCGGAGTAACTAAACCAATATCTTCACCTGGAGGTACAGTTGTATATGTCCAATCAAAAGCTAATGTTCCAAATCCAGTTCCAGTTCCTAGAATTGATATTGGATTTGTCATAGCTCCAACACATAAAGTTTGGTCTAAACTTCCTGGTATATTATCAACAGTTGGATTAGGTAAAATAGTAATATTTAAAATGGATGAATTTTGACAAACTCCAGCTGGCGTTGCATAAGTTACGTCATAAGTACCTGCGGGAATAGTTGATAAGCCAATTTCACCAGTCGTATTGTCAATTACAAAAGCAGGATTAGTAGAACTAAAAGTACCGCCTGCTACTCCAGTAACTGTAGCAATTTCGTTTGGACTTCCAAAACAAAACTGAGTTGTAGAATAAGAAAAAGTAGCATCATCAATACCAACTGTTATCGAAATTGTTGAAGTGTTTTGACAAGCTGATAATGGTGTTGTATAAGTAACATCATATGTTGCTGCTACTGAAGTTGATAAATCAATTTCACCTGTATTGGCATCAATTACAAATCCGGGAGTTGTAGAAGAAAAAACACCTCCAATAATTCCCGTAATTGAAGCAAGTTCATTTGCAGAACCTAGGCAAAAATTTGTTTGAGAATAAGAAAAAGTGGCATCATCAAGTCCAACTGTAATTGAAATTGTTGAAGTATTTTGACAAGCTGACAATGGTGTTGTGTAGGTAACATCATATGTTGCTGCCACAGCACTTGATAAATCAATTTCTCCTGTACTGGCGTCAATTACAAAACCAGGAGTTGTAGAAGAAAAAACACCTCCAATAGCTCCAGTAATTGAAGCAAGTTCATTTGCAGAACCTAGGCAAAAATTTGTTTGAGAGTAAGAAAAAGTTGCATCATCCAATAATGTAACGTTTATAAGATTAGTATATGTTTGAGTTGCTATGCCGTCAGTCGTTAAAACGGCTGTTTTTGTTCCTGCTGTTGAATAATTTACCACATGTGGCCCAGGAGTGTTTGCAGTTGCTGGAGTTGCACCAGGACCAAAATCCCAATTCCAAGTTGTTGCACCAACTGAAAGATCTGTAAATGTATAGTTATTACAAGCTGTTCCCGCTACAATGTCTGTCGAAAAATCAGCATTATAAACACCAATATTATCAAGGATTAAAAAATCCATGTCAGTACAGTTATGATGTTGAAATACTAGAAAGACTGAAGATTGACCAGCAAATGAAGAAATATCAAAAGTGTGATTTATTACTTGGTTTCCATTTAGTATTGTTTCTGAAAAAATTGGTATGGCTACCGCCATTGCCGCAGCTGATATATCTGTTACTACATATACAGCGTAATTTTCAGCTTCAAAAGGTGCTGCACTTGAAGCAGCAACATCAAAATTTAATTGAATATTTCCAGTTATGGAACTTAAATCAATTGAAGGGGAAAAAAGATAATTATCAGGTGTTAAAGCAACATTATTGGTTGCATCAAATGATTGTGAAATTACAGCAGTATCTAGAACTCCAAAACCAAAAGTTGGACTTAAGGATAAATCTGCTCTAAACCAATCATTACCATCTCCATCAGCATCATTAGTTGTCCAAGCTTGAGGGAAATCCCAATTTTCAAAGAAAACTTGTGCGTTAAAAGTGTTAAAAGTTAAGGCAAATGCAAATAAAATAATAATTCTTTTCATATTTAATTTTTTCTATTCTTTTTAAGGAAATGTGGCGTAAAGTTAAAGAAAAAACTTTATACCACACAGAAAAAACGTAAATTGTCCTAAAAGGTTGCTTTAAAAAGTAGAATATTAATTGTTTTTTTTCAAAAAAGATAAAGTTTCAAATTCTTTTGAATTTTCTTTTGGTGAAAAATTATATTCCCAATTTGCATTTGGTGGCAAACTCATTAAAATTGATTCAGTTCTACCTCCAGAATGAAGTCCAAATTTAGTACCTCGATCATTCACAAGATTGAACTCAACATATCTTCCACGGCGTAAATTTCTCCAAGCAATTTCTTGTTCTGAAAAAGGTAAATTTCTACCAAGATTTGCTTGTTCTGCATAAATTGAAACAAAATTATCACCCAAATCTAGCGCTAATTTTACAAAATCTTCTTTTGTTAAACTTGAATTTTTTTCAGACATGTGGTCATAAAAAATACCGCCAATACCTCTTGTTTCATTTCTGTGAGGAATGTAAAAATAATCGTCAGCTTGTTGTTTGAATTTTGGATAAAAATCAAGATTAAATTTATCGCAAATTGTTTTTAAGCTTTCGTGAAACATTTCTGCTTGAGCGGGTATCACATAATGAGGTGTTAAATCGATTCCACCGCCAAACCAATACACATTTTCATCCATTTGAAAATAGCGCACATTCATGTGAATAATAGGAACATGTGGGTTTTTTGGATGCAAAACAATTGAAACTCCTGTGGCATAAAATTCAGTACCTTGCGTGAAATTGAGTTGTTTTTTCATTTCTTCGCTTACTTTTCCGTAAACTTCTGAAAATGCCACTCCACCTTTTTCAAGCAAATCTCCATTTTGAAGAATGTTAGTTCTTCCGCCACCACCTTCAGATCTTTCCCATTCATCAGATTGAAAAAGAGCTGAACCGTCTAATTTTTCTAAACCTTCGCAAATTCTTTGTTGTAAAGCTTTAAATTCTGCTGCAATTTCTGATTTATTCATTGATCATTCCAACTTGAATCATTTCGTAATCAACT
>CAMBRH010000171.1 GCA_945870115.1 Chitinophaga pinensis
CTTATTTGACCCAAAATAGAATGATTTAATCTGTTAAATGGCATACATATTTCTTTAAAAATAACTTTTAATTATCACCTTTCATTGTTAAATAAAATTTCAGAAACTCGTTGTATAAATAGTAATTATTTTTGAATTTTAACTCACCAAAAATTTCAACATCTTTATTTATTTGTTTTGATTTAATATGAATTTTTTCTATTGACGCAAATAAATTTTTAGAGGCCTTAAATGGCGGAATTACCTGGATAAACGAAGTAATGAAACCTCCCCCTTTTATTGTAGTTAAAGCTTTTTGGTCTCCAACAATTTCAAATAAGGTATTATTTTTCTTTCTAATTACCTGTTTTAAATTTTTTCCTAGGAATAAATTTTTTGAATCAATTGAATCAATGTAATAATTTAATTTGTTAGCTGAAATCATTTTATTACCTACTTTTTCATAACCTAAACTTTCTAAAATTGAAAAATCTTCAAAAATCTGATTAATTTTAAAATCATCTTTAAAAGTTAACAACAAATCAAACACTGGAGCTATTACTAAACCATCATCCGATTCTTGTAAGTCCATTCCGTAATAATTCATTGAAATGCGTTGAATATTAGGTGTTTTTATTCCGATTTTATTAAAATATTTTTGAATACTATCTTGAATTGCATTTGAAATCATGGCAGTTTCTAGGTGAAAACCATCAGAAATAAGAGTCCATTTTGATTCAATTAAAGGTGGATTTATCATCTTAATTTGTCCTATAATATCAAGTGATTTTTCATTTAATTTGCCTAAAATTTTACCTTTTTTTGACTTAATATCATCGTTAAAAGTAAAAGAATTTACATTTATTTCAAAAAAGTCCGTTTTATTTAAAACTAAATCATCTGGATCTTTTACTGCCTGCTTTTCAGCTCTAAATTTTCCTTTATTTTTAATTACTTTTGATAAATAGGCTTTTAATTTTTTATTAATATTATTGTTTTTAGCGCCTTTTGTAAAATGCGTAACAATCATTCCAACATCTTTTGTTTGTTCAAAAGATTGATTTTTGTCCAAAAGAGAAGGGATATTTTTACGAAATGATCTTGGGTTTAGAAGATTGAAAAGAACTACATAATTTTGACCATTTTCGAATTCTTCACCGTAAATATAAATATCCGAAGTGAAATCAATTCCAATATCTTTATTATCAATTCCATCCTTACTTTTACTTAAATATTTTTGTAAAGAATTTAATAATCCTTGATCTTTTGATTTAAAAATCATGGTATAAGTGGATGATTTTAAAAAATCCTTTATATTTAATTTAAAACTAAAATTTGAATTTTCGGGAATGTAATATGCTGCATTCTGAGAAGACTTATTTGCTAAACTTGAAAAAATCAGCAAGCTGGACCATAGAAATAATATCCCTAAAAAAAATGGAATTACCTTTTTAAATATCAAAAATACTTTCATAGGCATAAATTTAATAATTAATATTTAATAACTTTGCAGTATGGGAAAATTAATGTACTTAATCTTAAAACTTTTTGGTTGGAAAATTGATAAATATGAACCAACAGGCGTTAAAAAAGCCGTTATAGTTGTGGGTCCTCATACCTCTAATTGGGATTTTGTTATTGGAAAAATGTCTTTTATGAATTATGGAATAAAGGGGAGATTTCTGATTAAAAGTGATTTATTTTTCCCTCCTTTAGGCTGGATTTTAAAAGCCATGGGAGGAATTCCAATTGATCGAAAGAAAAATAATAATTTCACAGAGCAAGCAGTAAGCTACTTCAATGACAATGATTCCATGTTTATGGTATTCGCTCCAGAAGGCACTAGAAGTTACAATCCAAATTGGAAAAAAGGCTTTTATCACGTTGCAATAAAGGCTAATGTTCCAATTTATATTGCATATATGGACTATGAAAAAAAAATAGGTGGCTTCCACTCTCTTTTTGTTCCAACTGGAAATTCAGATGCAGACATTATAAAAATCAAAGAAATTTTAAGCCAATTTAAAGGAAAATTCCCCGAAAAAGGAATTTATTAATAAAAATAGCTTTTTCATATCATGTTTATAAAATCTTCTTCGGAAATTATTGGAATATTTAGTTTTGTAGCTTTCTCTAATTTCGCTGGTCCCATATTTTCTCCTGCTAAAACATAGTCTGTTTTTGCAGAAATAGAACTAACATTTTTCCCGCCATTATCCTCAATCATTTTTTTAATTTCGTCTCTAGAAAATTTTGTAAAAACTCCTGATACAACAAAATTTTTGCCATCTAAAACATTCGACGAAATTTCTTTCTCAATAATTTCAAATTGTAATCCTACTTTTTGTAAGCGTTCTATAATTTTTCTATTTTCTGCATCTAAGAAGAAATTAACGACACTAATTGCAATTTTTTCACCAATTTCATCAACTAAAATCAAATCTTCGTAAGTTGCTAAGGCAAGTTTTTCAATTGATTTAAATGCTTTGGTTAATTGTTTAGCAACAGTTTCCCCAACAAATCTAATTCCAATTCCAAATAATACTCTTTCAAATGGAATTTTTGTTGACTCCTGCAATCCTATTAAAATATTATTTGCAGATTTGTCAGCCATTCTCTCTAAATTAACAATTTGATCAAAAGTTAAGTCATACAAATCAGCTGGATCTTTGATTAAATTATTTGAAACCATTAAATCGATTGTTTCAGCTCCAATTCCATCGATATTTAATGCTTTTCGACTAATAAAATGTTCTATTCTACCACTAATTTGTGGTTTGCAAAATTTTTCATTCGGACAAAAATGATTTGATTCTCCTTCTTTTCTTGTTAATTCGGAATTACAGATTGGACAAGTTGAAATGTATTCAACCTTTTCAGCATTCACTTTTCTCAGACTTTCATTCACTCCTACTATTTTTGGAATGATTTCTCCACCTTTTTCAACGTAAACGGTGTCAAAATAATGTAAATTTAACTTTTCGATTTGATCTGCATTATGCAAAGATGCTCGTTTTACAGTTGTTCCTCCCAAAGAAACGGCTTTTAAATTTGCAACTGGGGTTATTGCTCCGGTTCTACCAACCTGATAAACAACCGATTCTAAAACAGTTTCTACTCTTTCAGTTTTAAATTTATACGCGATTGCCCAACGAGGAGATTTGGCTGTAAAACCTAATTCTTGCTGCATATAATAGGAATTTACTTTTAAAACTACTCCATCAATTTCAAAAGGTAAAGTAGCTCTTTTTTCATCCCAATAATTAATAAAATCCATGATACCTTCAATAGTTGAAGTTTTATGAATGTAATTTAGTTTTGGTTCAGGAGTTTTAAATCCCCATTCTTTTGCCTTTAAAACAGTTTCATAATGTGCGAATTTTAAATCGTTACGGTCTAAATCTTCTCCATAAATACCATATAAAAAGCAATCTAAACCTCGCGAAGCAACAACTTTAGAATCTTGAGATTTTAATGTTCCCGCAGCAGAATTTCTTGGATTTGCAAATTCTTGTTCTCCATTTAATTTTCGTTCTTCATTTGCTTTTTTGAAAGATTCTAAAGGGAAAAATATTTCGCCTCGAATTTCAAAATCAAGAGGAAAATCACCCTTCAATTGTAAAGGAATTGATTTTATCGTTTTCACATTTGTTGTAACGTCCTCACCTTGAGTTCCATCACCGCGAGTTACAGCTTTATCAAGTTTTCCGTTTTTATATGATATTCCAATCGCCACACCATCATATTTTAATTCACAAACGTATTCAATTGGTGTTTCAATAGATTTTTTGATGCGATTTTCCCATTCTACAATTTCTTCTTTTGAGTAAGAGTTACTCAAAGAAAGCATAGGGAAACGATGAACGATGGTTTCGAATTTTTTGGTAATGTCTCCTCCTACTCGTTTTGTTGGACTATTTTCATCAGCAAATTCAGGGTATTCTTCTTCTAATTTTTGTAATTTTAGCAAAAGTTGATCGAAATCAAAATCGGAAATTTTAGAATCATTTTCTACATAATAAGCGTGATTGTGCAAATTAAGTTGATTGCTTAAACGTTCAATTTCTAATTTTGCTTGTGCTTTTTCCATTTTAAATATTAAAAAATTAAAGAATAGTCAAAAATAAGAATTTTTTACAAAAGAAAATATCACAAAATAGCTTTTATCATTCGATTTTTTCCCTGTAGATCTTTTTTTACCTCGATGGACGTAAATTCGAGATTCAATAGAATTGTTTTAACTTCTTCACTTAAATTTTCGTGAATTTCAAAAAACAATAACGCATTCTTTTTCAATTTATCTTTTGCGATTTCTGCTATTCGCTGATAAAAAACTAAAGGATTATCGTTTGATACGAAAAGTGCTAAGTGTGGTTCGAATTCCAAAACATTCTCATGCATCAGCAATTTGTCCTTTTCAGGAATATAAGGAGGATTTGAAACGATGCAATCTAATGAATGATTTTCTATAAAATCGACATTGTCTAACAATAAATTATGTTCATAAAATAAAACATCCAATTTATTAAATTGTGCATTTTTTTTGGCTAAATCTAAGGCATTTTCAGAAAAATCTGTTGCTGTTAAATTGGATTCTTTTAATTGATGTTTTAAACTCAAAGCGATGCACCCTGAACCTGTGCAAAAATCGACCAACCTTAATTTTTCATTTTTACTTGGAAAACTTTCTAAAATCCAATAGACCAATTCTTCTGTTTCAGGTCGTGGAATCAAAGCTCGTTTGTCGCAAAGAATATCTAAGTCGCAAAAAAGTGTTTCTCCTATAATGTATTGGAAAGGTTCATTAAGTAAAAGTCTATCAATAATATCTTTAAAAAACAATAAATCGGATTCAGACAAAAGTTTTTCTCCTCCAAAAATTAATTCTGTCCTAGATGAACCAAGTCTTTTTAAAACACAAAACTCAAACATCAATTTTATCTCGTTGAGACTAAACTGATGTTTGAGTTTATTATTAAAGTATATTTTTAAATCAGATAATTTGTTGGATTGAACGAACATGAATGTTAATTTTCAACAAAGTTGCTGATAATAATTTAGATTATCTAACCAATTGTATAAATCCTTCTAAACTAAAATTCTCATTTGTATAAGAAACCGCAGTAACTTTATAGAAATAGGTTCCAGGAGAACAATCGTCACCATTTGACGCTTTTCCATTCCAACCACCAAACACGTCTGTGTATTCATAAACTAAATTACCCCAACGATTGAAAATCTGACAAGAAAAAGTTTCAAAAGCATTTGATGGAACAAGCACTTTAAATAATTGATTCTCTAACCCTCCCTCATTTGGAGTAAACACATTTGGCATATTAAGCTCACAAACTCTAATATCGATAAAAGCAGAGTCTTCAGCAATACCACAAATGTTAGTTGAGGTAACGATGTAAGTACCTAATTCATTTACAGTAATTGAATTACCAGTTTCATTTGTACTCCATGAAATATTTGCACTCGATTCACTTGAAGTTGCAATAATTTGAAAAGGCTCACCAGCGCAAATTTGAGCATCAGAAACATTTACTGTTGGAACATCTAAAAATGTCACAGAAAAATTATCATTATCTCCACAAACTGATTCAGAGTATAAGAAATTGTAAGTTCCAAATTCAGAAACATTAACTGTTGTATTCACAGCGGAAGAACTTACAAAAGTAGCTGTACCAGGTCCAGTAATTAAACTCCATGTTCCATTTGGTGTTAATGGATTATTTCCAGCCATGATTAATTGCAATCCGCATAAATTAGGCTCATCAAGTAAAACGACATCTATCTGACCATTAATTGTAAATGTTGTATCATTTTGACAACCATCAGGAGATGTAATCGAAGCATTGTAAATTCCGGCTGTTAAGGCAACATCATTTTGATCATTAAATTGTGGTTTTGTAGGATCCCAAACAATTGAACTAATATCAATATTTGACATATCTGCTAGTGAAGTTGTTTCAGTTGCATTTGGACAATCATAAAAATTTGAAATTAAATTAAAATTTGGGACTGAACCCACTGTAATATTTACTGTATCATCAATATTAGAACAAACCGCATCTGTATAAATTAATGAATACAATCCATTTTGAGTAAATGTAACACTAGGATTAATTACAGAATTTGAAGAAAATGTTGGTTGCGGATTTGAAGAAAATACGGACCATGTTCCATTTCCTGAACTTGCAATATTAGTTAAAAAAGTCAATGAATTTACACAAATAGTTTCATCAGCCTGCAGAGATAAATTAGCTTGAGTTGAAATGGTAAAAGTTGTATCAGAAACACATAAACCAGAAATATCTGATAAACTCGCATTATATGTCCCCGCAACTAAATCAGCTGAAAACAATGTATCCAAGGCTTGGTTTGCTAAACCCCATGCCATTTCACCATATATCAAGGAATCTGCAATAAACAAAGATTCAGTTTGACCAGGGCAGACAAAGAAGTCAGAACTCAATCCAAAAATTGGTTCTGAGAAAATATTAAAAGTAATTGTATCATCATAAGGACAATTATCATCAGTATAAATTAAATTATATGTTCCATTTGACGGGAAATTGACAACAGTATTAATCTCTGTAATTAAATTAAATGTAGGAACATCAGTTGAATTTACAAAGGACCAAATCCCTTGACCAGTTCCAGCAGTATTTTGATTAAACAAGAAATTAAAACTAGTAACTGAACATAAATTTTGATCACTTATCAAGGCTAAAGGAGAAGATGAATTAATTGTAAAAGTGGTATCTTTTTGACAAAGTCCTGAAACATCAAACAAAGTTATTGTATGAGTCCCTGGGGTCATGTTTGCAGAATACAAATCATCTAAAATTGGATCAGCTAATCCCCATGTGATATCACCATATAAAAGAGAATCTGCTACAAATAAAAACTCAGGACTATTCGAACAAGTAACAAAATCTGAAACGAAACCAAATTGTGGTTGAGTTCTCACAATAACTGTTACTGTATCATCAAATGGACAAAAATTATCAGTGTATATTAAATTATAAGTACCATTCGTTGGAAAATCAACAGTTGTATTTATGTCTGAATTATCTTCAAATACAGGAATATCGATAGAATTAACAAAAGACCATTGTCCTTGACCAGTTCCGCCAGTGTTTAAAGAAAAATTAATACTATTTCCACAAACATCAAAATCAGGTTCCAAAATTATTGGTGTAGATGAACTAATTGTAAATGTTGTATCTTTCGAACATAATCCAGCAGAATCTAAAACCGAAATAGTATATGTACCAGCTGCTAAATCATTTACGAACATTGTATCTCTATTTGGATCAGCCAATCCCCATGTAATAGAACTATATTCTAATGAATCACGAATTGTAATAGTTGTATTTGGTGAACCATCACAAAGTAGGAAAGAACCATCAAAATCAAAAATAATTGGTTCTGCAACTTGAATAAAAGCACTCACTTTTTTATAACAACCATCTCTACTTACTGTTACACTGTATACCAGAGCTGTATCGACA
>CAMBRH010000172.1 GCA_945870115.1 Chitinophaga pinensis
TCCAAGTGGGAAAAAGTTTACAGTTTCGTGCATTACCATTCCTTCTTTGTTGATTAAAAATAATCCACGGTAAGCAATCATTGGTCCATTTGCAACCAATTTTCCATCCATGTCATAATCATAATCTCCAGCTAAAACACCGAATGCTTCAGAAATAGTTTTTGATGTATCCGCAACGATTGGATATTTAACTCCTTCGATTCCACCTTTGTTTTTTGCAATTTGCAACCAAGCCCAATGAGATTCTTCTGTGTCAGTTGAACAAGCAACTAATTTAACACCTCTTGCTTCGAATTCTCCTAATTTTGCTTGAAAAGCATGTAATTCTGATGGACAAACGAAGGTAAAATCTTTTGGGTAAAAGAAAAACACTACGTGATTTTTTCCAAGATACTGATCTAATGAAAATCCTTGAACAATTTCCACTCCGTTTACTACTGCTGCTGCACTAAATGATGGTGCTTTTTTTCCTACTAATACTGCCATTTTAATTTATTTTTATTTGTTTATTTTTCTGTTTTTTAATGATACAAAGTTAATTCTTTTTAAAAAGAAATAATGAAAATTGTAAAAAGAAATTATTAATTCAACCAAGCTTTAAACATCCAATTTGTTTTTTCTTTTTCACGAATCAAATCACTCATCAAGGCCGCTGTTCCTTCATCTTCTTGTTCTGAACTCAATTTTAAGATTGATTTTTCAAGGTTTAACAAAAGGGATTGCGCTTCAAAAATGTATTTCATCCCTAATTTGCCATCTGTGATTATTTGATTTTCTTTTATTTCACTTTTACTTAAATAAGCTGTGAAAGTTGACAATGGTTGTAATTCCAAAGATAAAATTCTTTCTGCTAAATCATCAATTATAATTTGAGTTCTTGTATATAATTCTTCATATTTTAAATGTAATTCAAAGAAATTTTCACCCTTAATATTCCAATGTAAGGAGCGCAAGTTTTGATAATGTAACTGGTAACTTGCTAATAATTTATTTATTTTTTCTTCCATGATTCCTTTTTTAGACAAAATTAGAGAATTTGTTTATATAAACTTAATTGATTAATTTTATACTTTGATAAATTATATTTATGAATATTTCGCAGCAACAAATTTCGTACATCATCAGTTTACTTGAACACAAAAATTTTGGAAAGGCAGCTGAGGCTTGTTTTGTAACTCAACCAACACTTTCAATGCAAGTCAAGAAAGCGGAAGATTCTCTTGGTTATAAGATTTTTAACAGAAATCGGAATCCGTTGGAATTAACTGAATTTGGCGAAAAATTAATGCCCATTTTATTTGAAATGCAAGTTGAATACGACAAGATTTTTCGTTTATCTAAAGAAAGTGAAGGAAAAATGTTGGATGAAATTAAAATTGGTGTAATTCCAACAATTGCATCCTATTTAGTTCCTGAATTATTTCAACACAAAAATCAGTTTTCAAGTAATTTAAAATGGGCAATTAAAGAATTGAAAACGGCAGAAATTTTAGATCAAATTCAAGCAAAAAAAATAGACATAGGCATTTTAGCTGGACCAATTTCAACAAATTTAAGTGAAAATTTAAAAGTTTTATCTTTATATAATGAAGAGATTTTAATTTATTCCAATCGAGAATTAGATCAAAATAAAATGAATAAAATCCATATTTCTGAATTAAAAAACGCTCAACCTTGGCTTTTGAATAATGGAAATTGTTTGCGCACTCAAATGATTCACTTTTGTAAACTTTCTGACACTCCAAAGTCTGATTGGAATTATGAAGGAGGAAATTTAGAAATGTTGATTAAAATGGTTGATATAAATGCCGGATATACATTGATTCCAGATTTTTACCAAAAAGCATTTTCAGTAGATAAAGCTAAGATAAAACACATTTATTCTGAACAAGAAAATCAATTTCCCGCAAGAAATATTATTGGAATTTGTTCTCAAAAAAACAGTAAAAAAGCAGAAATTAATGAACTTTTTAATTTTATTAAAGTAAAGTTCGCTAATCAAGACATGAAAAAATTTAATATCTTAGAGATTAAATTATAACAAAAAAAGCAAGAATTACTTAAAATCCTTGCTTTTCTAATTATTATTTTTGATTCTTATTTACTTACATTTAAACAAGACATTTCTTCTGGACTATCCGCTCCCCAAGTTGGGATTGTTGCATAAGTTCCTCCACCTTTGTAAGTGTAACTTGCGTAAACAGCTGTCATATAGCATTTTCCATCTGTACCTTTATATGAAACCCAAATTTCATGATATTGGTAAAGTGGTAAATCGTAATCATTTTTCTTAACATACGGTTCTTTCGTTAAAGTTACTGCTTTTACTGTTGAAGCAACTCCTCCTTTACTTGAATAACCTTTCAAATATTCAGCAAATTCAGCTCCTTTAATGTAAGCTTTTGCGCCATCTTCTAATTTAGTATTTACTGTTACTGCTTTTGGTAAAAATACTTTTGCAATTTTTTCAGCGTAAACTTTATCTAAATATTTTTGAAAAGCTCCACTGTTGATGTATGTTTCAGATTCTGCTTTAACTTTAGCAACATTTGCTTTTCCTTCAGTAAGGGATTTTTTTGCTTCAGCACTTAAATTCAAACTTGCATCTGTTTCAATTTTAGTCAAATAAGCTGAATACTCTTCACATTCTTTGATGATTAATTTTGGATCTGAAATTTTGTTTTTTGTGTTTAGCTCAACAATTTCTTTTTGGTAATTTTCCGTTGAAGCCCAAACTGCAAATTGATTTCCATTTTTTAAACATGTTTCCATATTTGTAAAATCTTGTTGCGTTTCAGCGTTTTTATAACCAACTAATTGTGCAGTTAATTTCTCGTATTCAGCTTTACTAGCTGCATATTCTGCGTATGTTTTTTTGTAATCTCTGTAAGTTCTGCAATAACAAGTTGCTTCATCTTTGAAACCATTTTTATATTCAGTTGGTGCTGTATATTGATTGTCAAATAATTTTTCTAATTTTTCAACTTCCACATAAATCGCTAATTCTTTGTCGGCTCTTGTTTTAATTGGATTATATTTGTCGTAATATTTTTCTGACTTACAATTTGGTTCTAATTTTTGAATATGACCCAAAGTTCTTTCGTTTTCAAACATCAATTTAGTTAACATTTCATAATCAACACTTGATTTTGTGTATTCAGTTTCTAACTTCGTCAAATTTTCAACTGCAGTTTTGCGGTGATGTTCTGCACTTGGATCATCTGAAACTTGGCTAAATAATCCACTTGGATCTTTACCAATATTTATTGTTGAAGTGCTTGAACCACCATTATTTCCACCTAAATTTGGTTTGGTAATTTCAATTGTTGGTTTTTTAATTTTTATTTGAGAATTTAGGTTAAAACTCAAAATGGACGTTGCGAAAAGTCCTAATGCAGTCATTTTTGATAATTTCATCTTCTTTTTGTTATTAATAGTGTATCACAAATTTACTTAATTAATTTTAAGATTTCAAATTTTAAATCCGATACTAAATTTAACTCCATAAAAATAAGGATTATGCTTAATTCCTTTTTGTGCTTGGAACGTAGAGTTAAGTTGATAAATATATTCTCCAGCCAAGGCAAAACAAAGGAAATTTAAATTATATTGTAGACCAATTGTAGAGCAACTTGCTAATCCAAAGGAACTTAAGTTGCTCGCTTTTTTTGTGCTAGAACTCGTTTCTGTATCTTCAATTTTAATAGTTTCCGATTTTTTGTATTCATATAACATTTGACCTTGTAATCCTGTTGATACAAAATAATTCAGTTTTTTTCCTCCTTGTAGACCAATTTTAAATGGTAAAATAAGGTTGGAATACCTTGTTTGATAAGAAATTGTTGTATCACCTTCAAATTTAAAATCTTCACCAAATTTTTGATATCCAATTCCGAAATTGTAAAAAAGGTTTTTCGTGATTTGACTTTTTAAAGCTAAATCAACATTAAACGAAGGAATTTTTACTTCAGAATTTAATTGATCTTGATTTTTCACAAATTTTTCTGTGATGCTTAAATTTCTAAAGCTTGTTCCTGTTGAATAAGACAAAAAAACGCAATTTGTCTTCAAAGAATCAGAATTTGAAGATTTTGTATTTTGTAAAATCTTTGTCTTTTTGTTGGTTTTTTTTCCACTTTCAATTTGACTAAAAGTACTATTTGAGAAGGAAATTATTAAAGTTAAAGTGAAAATTATTTTATACATTTTTTGTTTTCTAAGATTTCAAAATTACGAAATTTATTTTTCATTTTTTGTGTAATTCTATATTCTAGAGAGGACAAAATGGTTTTTAATTTTTGAAACGAATATATGTTTGTAAATCAGAGTTTTATGATTCCACGGAAACAGTTGCATAACCGTTATAAACCGATATGTATCAGATAATCAATAATTTATCATTTCATTATAATTCCAACTTAATTATTCGTTTTTAACCGTTAAAAACCGATATATATTTATTTATCAATTAATTAGCGTAAAATGATTATTCTTTTAAAATAAATGTACAGCAATTCTATAAATTAGTTTATTTTTGTAGAAAAAATTAATAAAATGTCAAATCATTCTTGGAAAATTGATGGAATAAAGGAAGTTTCGAACAAACAAGCAACAGTTGTTTGGGAAAATGATCGCTTTTTTACGATTCACTTAAAAAATGAACAATTTCACGGTGAATTAATGGAAGAACAATTGGAAAACAAGTTGATTAAAATAAAAATTAATCACCGTGAATTTACAATTTCTAAAGAAGGTCAATTGGATGCTTTGATTGAAGAATTAGGTTTAAATGTTGTTAAGGTCAGAAAATTGAAACAATTGAAATCTCCAATGCCAGGCAGAATAGTTACAATTGCTGTTCAAATTGGTCAAGAAATTGAAATTGGTTCAGAATTATTGACTTTAGAAGCCATGAAAATGGAAAACGTATTAAAATCTGACGGAATTGGTAAAGTGAAGACAATTGAAATGGAAGCTGGTGATGTTGTTGACAAAGGTTCAGTTTTGATTACTTTTGAGTGAAATCTAATTTCAAATTGTTGATAAATTTTTCCAATTTTTCCACAAAAAATAGGCAACTTTACACTTTTATAAAACACCATTTCTGAATTTTATCCATGAAAGTTTGTATTGCCGAAAAACCAAGTGTAGCGAGAGATATTGCCAAAATTATTGGTGCTACGCAAGCTAAAGATGGCTATATGGAAGGAAATGGTTATCAAGTTACTTGGACATTTGGTCACCTTTGTACTTTAAAAGAACCACACGATTACACAGAAAAATGGAAACCCTGGCGTTTGGAGGAATTACCGATGATTCCATCAAGTTTTGGCGTAAAAGTAATGGAAGATAGTGGTGTTCAAAAACAATTTCATGTAATTCAACGCCTTGTTCAAAATGCTGAAATGGTCATTAATTGTGGCGATGCTGGGCAAGAAGGAGAACTCATTCAGCGATGGGTTTTATTGAAAGCAAAGTGTGCCGTTCCAATCAAACGATTGTGGATTTCATCTTTGACAGAAGAAGCTATAAAAGAGGGCTTTAAGTCTTTGAGAGAATCTTCTCAATACGATAATTTATACGCCGCTGGAAGTGCTCGCGCAATCGGAGATTGGCTTTTGGGAATGAATGCAACACGCTTGTTCACCAAAAAATTCGGTCAAGGAAAAGCAGTTTTTTCAATTGGAAGAGTTCAAACTCCAACTTTAGCAATGATTGTGCAAAGGCAAAAAGAAATCGATGCTTTCAAATCGGAAGATTATTGGGAATTAAAAACAATTTACCGAGAAACGGAATTTAATGCAACAATTGAACGTTTAACATCCCTTGAAAAAGCCGAAAAAGGCTTAGAATATTTAAAACAAAATGAATTTGAAGTAACATCTTTTGAACAAAAGGAAGGAAAAGAAGGAAATCCAAGACTTTTTGATTTGACTGCCTTACAAGTTGAAGCCAATAGAAAATATGGTTATTCAGCGGATGAAACCTTGAAATTGATTCAAAATTTATACGAGAAAAAATTGGTGACATATCCGAGAGTTGATACAACGTATTTGACAGAAGATTTACATCCAAAAATCCCAGGAATTTTACAAGGATTAACCTATTACAAACGTTTTACTGAGCCACTTTTAGCAAAACCAATTCCGAAATCAAAAACTGTTTTCGACGATAAAAAAGTTACGGATCACCACGCAATTATTCCAACAGGGATCGTTCCTTCTGGAATTACACCTCAAGAACAACACATTTACGACACAATAGTTAAGAGATTTTTAGCAGTTTTTTATCCAGAATGTAAAATTTTCACAACTACCGTAATCGGAAAAGTTGGACAAGTGGAATTTAAAGCTACTGGAAAACAAATTTTGGATTTAGGTTGGAGAATAATTTATGCTGAGGATCAAACAGCAAAAAAAGATGATGAAGAGAAAGTGATGCCTTTATTTGTCGAGGGAGAAAAAGGTCCACACGAACCCAAAGTGCATCAAGGTAAAACCGCAGCACCAAAATATTATACGGAAGCAACTTTGTTGAGGGGAATGGAAACTGCTGGAAAACAAGTTGAAGACGAAGAAATGCGTGAATTATTGAAAGATAATGGTATCGGAAGACCTTCAACCAGAGCCAATATTATCGAAACGCTTTTTAGAAGACGTTATATTGAACGTAACAAAAAGAATATTTTTGCGACCCAAACTGGAATTGATTTAATTGATACAATTCAAAATGATTTGCTAAAAAGTCCAGAATTAACGGGAGATTGGGAGCGAAAAATCCGCATGATTGAAAAAGGAGAATATTCAATCGATGTTTTTAAAACGGAATTAATTCAGATGGTTGTCGATTTGTGCAACGAAGTAATTTTTAATTCGCGCAGAATAATTTCAATTGCTCCAGAAAAAGTTGAAGTTGGTAAATTAGAAAAAGTAAAAAAACCAAGAGAAACAAAAGCAAAAGAAGAAATTGACATTGAAAAAATGACTTGTCCGAAATGTAAATCCAATCTTCTTAAGAAAGGAAATACAGCCTTTGGATGTTCAAATTTTGCAATTTGTGGCTTTAAAATTCCATTTGAATTGCTAGGAAAAAAATTAAATGACAAATTTGTTTTTGATTTGCTTTCTAAAGGAAAAACGTCAAAAATAAAAGGCTTAATTATTCCTGGAAATGCAAATCCAGTTGATGGGAAAATTGTTTTCACAAAAGACTTTAATCTGGAAGTCGAAAATTGACTTTTTTTATTGATTATTTTACTATTGACAGTAAATAGTAAAATGTAAAGTCATTAAGAAAAAATTCTAAAACGTGTGGTCATAGTATCCTGATGTCCTAATATCTTGACGTCCAAATCTAAACCTTAAAAGGCAAACGATTAATTATCGATCTTCCCAAGGTAATTCCATCTGCATATTG
>CAMBRH010000173.1 GCA_945870115.1 Chitinophaga pinensis
TCTTTTAGTTACTAGAAAAGATTTTGAAACAACAATTTTCCGTCAAAGAGGTTCAACATATCAAATCACTGAAGATCATTTGATTTCAAATATTTTTGAGATTAATTTAACGAACAAAACGCGCAAAGATTTAAAAATTGAGTTAAAAACGGATTGTCAAGAATGTAAAATAATTTTGGTTGTTAAAAAATTGAAATTAAAAAAAGAAAAACAATTGAAAGAGCGCTTTATCATTGAAATGCCTTTGCAAGAAATGTTAAAGGGAAGAAAAATTATTCACATCAAAGTTTTTGGAAATGGTGAACAAATCGATGATGTGAAAACAAAATTTATCGGACCAATGCTTTAATTAGTTATGAATTATGAATTATGAGTTATGAGTTATGAGTTTTTTGTAGGCTTGCGATTTATCGCAACCAAAAAAAAATGAAAAAAAGAAAATAAAAAAATTAAAAATTAAAATTGGGAATTATGATTTGTCTCTAAATAAAACAAGTCTTATGTCTATTGTCTAACATCTAAAAGTCTAAAATATGAACTGGGGAAAAGGAATCGTAATCGCAATGGCAACTTTCATCACATTTATTATTGTGTTGATTGTAATAATTATGTCAAATAAAGTTGATTTAGTATCAGAAGATTATTATCAACGTGAAATCTCGTTTAACGACGATATTAAAGCGAAAAATAATTTTTCAGAAACGGGAAAAAAGTTCAATTTATCTCAAAATGAAAGTCATTTAATTGCGACTTTACCAGAAATTTCTGGCGCAAAAAATTTCAAATTGATTTTATCACGACCAAACGATAAAAAAGGAGATTTTTCTTATCAAATTGCTGAAACAAAAACCTATTTGATTGAAAAAAATAAACTGCAAAAAGGAGTTTATGATTACCGATTAGAGTGCGAAGCAGATAACCAAACATTTCTTGAAACAGGACAATATTATTTGAAATGATCATTTTTATCACAAGTTTTATATTGGGCTTAACTGCAAATTTCCATTGTTTGGGAATGTGTGGACCTTTGGCTTTGGCAATTCCAGTGAATCGTTCAAGTAATTGGACAATTTTATCTGGCGTTTTACAATATAATTTTGGGAGAATTTTAACTTACTCACTTTTAGGTGCAATCGTCGGAATGATTGGAATCACCATCAAAACCTTCGGAATTTTACAATGGATTAGCATTCTTTCTGGTGTTTTTATGATTATTTATGCTTGGCGAAAATGGATTTCCTCAAAACTACAAACAACACTTCCCATGTTTGGTATGAACAGATTTGTAAGTTCGGGCTTAGGAAAAGTTCTTGCATCAAATTCTCCATTCAAAATTGTATTTTTAGGTTCTTTAAACGGCTTACTTCCTTGCGGAATGGTTTATCTGGCTTTATTGAATGCAATATTGGGTGGAAATTCACTTTCAAGCGCTGGAGCAATGACTTTTTTCGGAATTGGAACGCTTCCAGCCATGGTTTTTGTTGGATTTGCTGCAAATCGGATTTCTTCTCAATTAAGAACAAAATTCACCAAAATAATTCCGTATTTATTGACAATTGTAGGATTTTTGATTATTTTAAGAGGAATGAATTTAGACATTCCTTACATGAGTCCAAAAATTTCTCAAAAAGTGAAAAAATCCTGTGAGAACAATCATTTTAACTCTCAAAATTCAAAAGATGAAGTTGAAATGAGTTGCTGCAAGGTTAAATGAGTTTAATTTTTATTAATCATTCTCAAAACTGACATACATCATTTTTTCTAGTTCAAACATTAGCGAAATTTGTAGAAAATATCAATTTTGAATTCTCTCATAAAAAAATACAATGTTCCAGGTCCAAGATATACCTCCTATCCGACCGTTCCTTTTTGGAAAAACGAACAATTATCATCTGACGAATGGCTACTTTCTATTCAACGAAATTTAGATTTTTTTCAGACAAATAAAGTCAGTATTTACATACATTTGCCTTTCTGCGAATCTTTATGCACGTTTTGCGGCTGTCACAAGCGCATTACAAAAAATCATCAAGTCGAAAAACCTTACATCGATTCCTTGATTGAAGAATGGAATTTATACCAAGAAAAATTTGATTTCGAAATTTCTGAAATCCATTTAGGTGGTGGAACTCCAACTTTTTTTAAAGCATCAGAATTAAAACGATTGATTGAAAATATTACTAAAAACTCAAAACTAAATTCGTCAGAAATTGAATTTAGCTTTGAAGCGCACCCAAATAATACGACAAAAGAACATTTGGAAACTTTGTATAATCTTGGTTTTAAAAGATTGAGTTTTGGAGTTCAAGATTACAATGAAACGGTGCAAAAAGCAATTAACAGAATTCAAAGTATCGAACAAGTAACTGATGTTCATCTACTTGCTAAAAACATTGGTTATAAATCAATTTCACATGATTTGGTTTTCGGTTTGCCTAAACAACAAATTGAAGGATTCAAAAAAACGGTTTTAGAAACAATAAATTTAAAGCCTGAACGCGTTTCCTTATACAGTTATGCGCATGTTCCTTGGATAAAAGGAAATGGTCAACGTGGTTTTGAAGATTCAGATTTGCCAGATAATGAAGAAAAACGTGGCTTATATGAAATGGCAAAAGATTTATTTTTAGCAGCTGGATACATTGAAATTGGTATGGATCATTTTGCTTTGCCTGAAGATGATTTGGCTGTGGCTTTCAAAAATAAATCCTTGCATCGAAATTTTATGGGGTATACAACTCAAAAAACAAATTTATTAATCGGATTGGGAGTTTCCTCAATTTCAGATTCTTGGTTTTGTTTTGCACAAAATAATAAAAGCGTTGAAGAATATCAGGATATCGTTTCAAAAGGAGAAATTCCTGTTTTTAGAGGACATTTATTAAACACAGAAGATTTAATATTAAGAAAATGTATCTTAGATTTAATGTGTCATTTTGAAACAACTTTTCCTAAAGATGAAGCTCTTAAAAATCAAATAATTCAAAATTTACAAGAATTAATTGCTGATAATTTGGTGCAAATTGATGAAAATAAAATCAGTGTTCCAGAAAATGGAATTCCTTTTATTCGCAACATTTGTATGGCTTTTGACACTTATTTAGCTACAAATAAAACAGAGAAACAGCTTTTCTCAAAAACTATTTAAATGGAAAAATCATGCTTTCATTGTGGAGATGAAATAGTTTCCAAAGTAATTGTCAAAGATGAGAAAGATTTTTGTTGTAACGGCTGCGTAACAGTTTATACTTTATTGAAAGACAACAATTTAAACGGCTTTTACAACTTAGAAAAGCAAGCTGGAAACCGACCAAAAGAAAGTTCTGCTTTTAAATTTGATTTTTTAGATATTGATGAAATTCGCAAAAAATACATTGATTTCGAAGATGAAAATCAAGTGAAAATTACCCTTTATTTACCCGAAATTCATTGTTCTTCTTGTATTTATTTATTAGAAAACATTCAAAAGATCAATCCAAATATTTTAAATTCTTTTGTCAATTTCACAAAAAAAGAAGCAACTTTTACCTTTAATCCAGCTGAACTAAAACTTTCAGAATTAGCTGTTTTACTGGATAAAATCGGATATGAACCAAATTTTGGGAATAAAAAAACAAGTCTTCAAAAATCAAATCGCTTGTTTTTATACAAATTTGGTGTTGCAGGTTTTGCTTTTGGAAGCATCATGCTTTGGAGTTTTCCTGAATATTTGGGAATTGAAAATATGAGTCCAAAATTGAGAAACTTTACTTCCTACTTAAGTTTAGTAATTTCTATTCCCGTTTTATTATTCTCTGCAAAAGATTATTTTGTTTCGGCTTACAAAGCTTTAAAATTTAAAAGCATCAACTTAGATGTTCCAATAACCATCGGTATCATAGCGCTTTACGCACAAAGTTTATGGAGTATTTTAAATGATGAAGGTCCAGGTTACATGGATTCTTTTTCTGGATTTATCTTTTTTCTTTTGATAGGAAAATGGTTTCAAAATGTTAGTTATCAGTCACTTTCATTTGAAAGAGATTACAAATCCTATTTTCCCGTTGCCATTACAAAAATTGAAGACGGAAACGAAAAAATCGTAGAAATTGATGTTTTAAACGAAGGCGATAAATTCAGAGTTAGAAACGAAGAAATTATTCCCTGTGATGCGATTTTATTGTCTGACGAAGCTCAAATTGATTTCAGTTTTGTTTCTGGAGAATCAAATTTAGTGACCAAGAAAAAAGGTGATTTCATTTACGCAGGAGGAAAATTAAAAGGTCAAATGGTTGATTTTGAAGTAAAAAACAAATCAAATCGCAGTCATTTAACCCAACTTTGGAACGAAACAAAATCTACAAAAACGGATGAAAATGGTTTTTCGAAAGCCAAATCTAGACAAGATAAAATGTCTATTTACTTTTTAATCATTGTTTTAATCATTTCCTTAGTTGCAGGAATTACGTGGTTTTTCATCGATTCAAGTCAAATTACGCACGTAGTTGTTTCTGTCTTAATCGTAACTTGTCCTTGTGCTTTGGCGCTTTCAAGTCCATTTACTTTGGGAAATATCATGCGTTTATTAGGACGAAAAGGTTTGTATTTGAAAAATACGCAAGTTATTGAATCTTTGAATGAAACAACAGACATCGTTTTTGATAAAACTGGAACTTTAACTACAAATAGTCAACAAATTAATTTTGAATCACTTGATGAAAATAATGTAAACTATTTCAATGAAATTTATCACGGAGTTCAATCTTCCACGCATCCTTTATCTTTAGCAATTAAAAAATACATTGAGCAAAATCAGGAAATCATTCCACTTGAAATTTTAGATTTTTATGAACAAGCTGGAAAAGGAATTTCACTAAAAGTAAAAAATAAATCAGGTGAAATTTTAAACTTAAAAATTGGTTCTGCAAACTTTATTGGGGTTTTATCTTCCGAAAATTACGAAGTAAATTCCTACATTTCAGTCAATGACAAATGTATCGGAAGGTTTATTTTTAAATCGCACTTTAGAGAAGGTTTGAAAGAAACAATTCACTTATTGAAAAACTACAACTTGCACGTTTTAACTGGAGATCACAACAAAGACAAAGCAAGTTTAGAAGGAATTTTTCCGAAAAATACACAGATTTTATTTGAACAAAGTCCACAAGATAAGCTAAATTACATTCATAATTTACAAAAAAACAAAGCCAAAGTTTTAATGATTGGCGACGGTTTAAACGATTCTGGAGCATTGAAAGAGGCCAGAGTTGGAATTGCAGTTTCTGAAGATTCATTCCGTTTTACTCCATCTTCTGACGCAATAATTGATGGGGATAAAATTGTGGAATTGGCAAAACTTTTAAACATTTCAAAAAGATCTAAATTCATTTTAGGAATCTGTCTTGTATTCTCCGTTTCTTACAATATTTTCGGACTGAGTTTCGCACTTTCAGGACAATTAACGCCACTTGTTGCGGCGATTTTAATGCCAATAAGTTCGATTACGGTTGTTTTTATTAGTACTTTTTTGGTGATGTTGAAGGGGAAGTGAGATTTGTTTATTCCCTATTTTGAGCTGTTTTTATGTATTTGAAAAATAGAATTAGAAATTGTAAAACAATAGCTGACAACAAACTCATTAAAATTAATCCAAATAAATACATGCCCAGAAACCCAATAATTTTATGAAATCCAAAATATTTCAATAAATCTAAAATTGAAAATAAAATCTCATGAAAAAAAGACACATTTTTTAAAGATTCGAACTGCAACGGTTCATTCAAATACATTTCAGCTAATGGAGCAGTAATCCAATAAATTACAAAATAGAATGGAATAAAAAATAGTGTCTTAAAATATATGCCATCTTTCATTTTTCTAAAATTCATATTACAAAATTTTAACTTTCTAAAAATCAATATTCCCCCAAAGACAACAAAACCAAAGTACAAGCGATTTCGCTTTCAATTCCGTTTTTTGCTAACAATTCAGAAAATTCTGCATTTTCGGTTCCAGGGTTAAAAATAACTCTTCTTGGTTTTAAATCAATAATTGGCTGATAATATTGAATTTGATTTGTTGGATTCAAATACAAAGTTACCGTATCAACTTCCCAACTTGGATTCCATTCGTTTTCAATTTCTACTTCATTTATTTTTCCTTTTTTTTGACCAAAAGCAATGATCTCAAAATCATGTTTAATCAATTTTTCAACAGCTTTAAAAGCATATCTTTCAGGATTCGGATTTGCTCCGATGACCAATGTTTTTCTCATATTTCAAAAGTACAAAATAAACTTGATTACAAAAACTCAAAAAAATATTAATTGATAAATTTAATTTCTTTCGTTTTTTTATTAACTTCGATTAAAATTATAAAACTATGAGCGAGAAAATGAATGAAAATACCAATGCATTAAATTGGTTTGAAATCCCAGCAACTGATATTCAGCGTGCTGCAAAATTTTATGAAGCGATTTTTGATATCAAAATGTTTCAAATGGACATGATGGGAATGAAAATGGCCATGTTTCCAACAAATGCCCAAAGTGGAAAATCTGGCGGTGCATTGTGTCAAAGCGAAATGAATGTTCCAAGTAAAACAGGATCATTTATTTATTTGAATGCAAATCCTGATTTACAATTAGTAATTGATCGCATTGAAGAAAATGGAGGTAAAATTGTAATGCCAAAAACAAGTATTGGAGAAAATGGCTTCATGGGATTTTTTGAAGATTGTGAAGGAAATGTTGTCGGTTTACATTCTACAAAGTAAAAAAATGGCTTGTGACGA
The DNA here is from genome assembly GCA_945870115.1 of Chitinophaga pinensis. Taxonomy (GTDB): domain Bacteria; phylum Bacteroidota; class Bacteroidia; order Flavobacteriales_D; family Crocinitomicaceae; genus M2408. The sequence continues at coordinate 6,772 of CAMBRH010000173.1, forward strand.
AATTTTTGCCCTAAGAATTTGTACAGAACAAACTGAAAATCTGAAATTATAGCGTAAATTGACTATTTTTACGCTATAATTTTATCGAATTTACATTTTAAATGGACGCAAAATTTCACGAAGACAAAACTTTTACAAATCAACATTTCGCTGAAAAGGATGTAAATTACAAAGAATTTGAAAATTGTACCTTCAAAAACTGTGATTTCTCCAATGAAATTTATACATCCACAAAATTTATTGCTTGCACTTTCGATAATTGCAATTTATCCATGACAAAATTAAATAATTGTCATTTAATGGATATTTCATTCAAAGATTGTAAAATTTTAGGCGTTAATTTTCATGATTGTATCGATTTTTTGTTTGAAGTAAATTTTGAATCTTGCATTTTAGATTACAGTTCTTTCTCCCGAAAAAAATTACAAAAAACTGTTTTTAAAGATTCTTCTATGAAAAATGTTGATTTTATGGAAAGTGATTTAACAAAAGCTGTTTTCTCAAATTGTGATTTATTTAATGCAAACTTTTTTAAAACGAAATTAATTGAAGCAAATTTCAGTACAGCAATCAATTACAGCATCGATCCAGAAATGAATTCG
>CAMBRH010000174.1 GCA_945870115.1 Chitinophaga pinensis
ATGAATCATCATATTCCAGTATGTATCAGCATCTGTATATTCAGTTTGCATTGCAAAACCAAATGTTGTCCAATTACTCTTTATTAAATCATAATATACTTTTGAATCTTTTCCACCTCGAGACGCTTTACCTGCCCAAACTAAGAAACTTTCTTGTGCTTGAGATGTATTGTGTAATGGTCTAATAGTTGGTTGCGCGATTGCATAATGATTCATTTTTGGATTGAAATCATTCCAAGATTCTAAAGCATGATGATCAGGAGCAACAAATTTACATAAAGTTGCAGTTTCATCAGCATAACCAGCAAGTGAAACAGTTAAGCCAACATTCTTAAGTGCTTTTCCAAATTTATCACCATTTGCTAAAGTGTAAACAGGATTCACTCCGTAAAAAATTACTGCATCTACACCTCTTCCAGCGATTACATCAGCAACAAATTTGTTCATTTTAGCATCTTCCGAAGCAAAAAGTCCAACAGGATTGTTTACATTAATTGTTTTAGAGTAAGCACCTAGAACAGAATTTAATTTATTCGCTAAAATTTGAACAGCTTTGTTATTTGATTCAGCAACAACTAAAGATTCACCTTTTGAAGCTTTTAAAGAAGCAACTGCTAAATCAGCAACTTTTGAAGTACTTTCAGAAAGTTTTGTACTAACTCCTGTGCTAACTCCAAATTTCCCTAAGATATAAGCTAATACATTTCCTTGCTCTGAAGGTTTGATCATTCCTCTATAATCAGCATTAGATCCGGAAATTGATAAATTTGATTCGAATTGAAAATGTTTTGACATCCATTCCCCATCAGGATTTCTTCTTGAAGCGTATTGCGTTTGATATTCAGAAGCCAATAACCATGAACTTAAGAAATCAGCACCAATAGAAACAATCGTTTTTGCTTTTGAGAAATCGTAATCAGGAATAAATCCAGCAACATCTCGGTCAGTATGAAAAGCCAAATCTGGAAAAGATACTTTGTTTGCTTGACGCATACCTGCATAAGAAACAGCATCATATTGAATGTGTTCAAAAGAAGTTCCTGTTTCACTTCCATTGATTTTATCTTTAAACATTTCAATTGTTGCACCAGTAGAAGGAGAAATAATTGTATTAGAAACTAAAACAACTTTTCCTTTTTTAGCAATAATATCGTTTAATTTTGATTTGATATCACCATCAATATCAGACCAAGATTTAACTTTTCCATTCATTGTAGGAGAAATTAAACGAGCTGAATCATATAATGGTAAAACAGATGCAATAATTTGAGGATTAGTTGCACCTTTTGTAATTCCAAAATCTTTGTTTCCTTTTATAAAAATAGGACGACCTTCGCGCGTTTTAACCAAAATACTTGCGTAAGAAACTCCATCATAATAAGTTGAAGCGTACCAAGTTGGCATACCTGGAGTTACGTTTTCTGGTTTGTTTACGTAAGGAATAACTTTCGTAACAGGAGCCTCACAAGCTGCAAGAGTAGCTGCTGCGACACTGAATCCTAAAAATTTTAAGAAATCTCTTCTTGCAGTTGAAGATTCTTTCAGATTTTCATCTGATAAAAACTCGTCAACAGACATAGATTGAGGAAATTCTTGGTCTCTTTGTTGTATAAACTCAGGAGTTTCTTTTAGTTCTTCAAGACCTTTCCAATATTTTCTATTCATTTCCATATTATGCTTTTAAGCCTTCTAAGTAAATATTAATAATGATAATTTAATAGTGACATTTTGCACATTCCCAACCACCTAATTCTTTTACAGTAACTTTACCATCTTCTAGGTAAGAACTATATAATTTTTTGTCGTTGTTCATCAAACGTCTGTGAATTTCATCGTAGTAACCATCTTTTTTAGTATCTAAAGGTCCAGCTGCGATTTCTTTCTCAGCATGACATTCGATACACCATCCCATAGTAAGAGTTGGTTTAGTTAAAGCGATATTTCCTTCGATTTTATTTAAGTCAGAAACAGGAACTACACGAGCAGTTTCTTTTTGTTTTGTCATATCACCGTGACATTGTTTACAATCAACTTGTCCAACAACAACGTGTTGTGAGTGATTAAAATAAACGTGATCAGGTAAAACGTGTACTTTATTCCATTTAATTGGCATTGACTTTCCAGTATAAGACCCAGACCCCTCAGTTGACCAACCAGCTGCAGTATAAAGTTTTGCAATTTGCTCTTGTTGAGCAGGAGTTCTTCCGTTAACTTGTTTGTGACAATTCATACAAACATTTACTGTTGGTAAACCAGCAGATTTTGATTTTGTAACTGAATTATGACAGTATTTACAATCAATTCCATTAACACCTGTATGAATATCATGTGGAAAAGCAATTGGTTGAGATGGTTGATAAGCTTCAACAACACCAATATTACCTAAACCTTGGAAACCAGTTACAATTAATGCAATTGCTGTTGCAACAAAAACAACACCCAATGGTTTTTTATTTTTCCAATGCCATTCTTTGAATTCTTCAAAATAAGATCTTGAATTGTCAGAATCATCACTTTCATTAAGTGCAGATTTCAATTGACGACGAACACCAGAAACTGCAGCAATAATAATTGCAAAGATTAAACCTAACATTACCCATATCCAAGTTGAGCTTCCTTCTTCTTCCAATTCTTCTCCAACTACTGCTCCTTCTGCACCTGGCGCTCCCGCAACTGCCGCTGCTGGATCTGCTTGAGCATCAACGTAATCTAAAATTGAAACAATTTCTGCTTCTTTTAATTCTGGGAAAACATTCATTGCTGATGGTGCCCAAGTAGAAACAGTTTGAGCATACGGATCAGCAGCTGCAGCAGCTTGCCAATTGTTTACCCATTGGATAATAGAACCTGCTTTTGCACCACCTGCATCCCATTTCTTACGAACTTCGAACAATTTTGGACCTGTACCATTTTTGTGTGGCTGATGACATGTAGCACATTTTGCTTTGAAAAGTGCTTCACCTTGTGCATTTGCATTAAACGTCCCGGCTAAAAACAACATTGTTGTAGCTCCGAAACCCCAAGTTTTAATACTCCTAAACATCTGATTTATAGATATCTTCATTTAAAATCTTTTTTGTCTTATGCTTTAAAAACGTCTTAAAAACACATTAAGACGCTCGCAAATTTAGTATAATCAACAAATGTAATGACATTTTTGTGACAAATTTATCGAAATTTATTATAATTTAGAATAAATCTAAATAGATTTAAAAAATTATAAAATAATTTTGAAATATTTAATCAAGTGTAAACCGTTCAAAAATAAAATAATATAACTTTTTTATTTAAAAGCCCAATCGTAGGAATCTAGTTCAATCAAACAAACTTCTAGCAGTTTTATGCTTCCTAAAATATCTTCTTTGTGAGCCATTTCTATTACTTGATGTAAATGTCGAGTCGGAATTGAAATTGCACCAGCGATTGAACCGCCTTGAGTCATGCGTTGAATCCCTGCCGTGTCCGTTCCGCCAGCGGTTAATATTTCGGCTTGCCACTTGATATTATTCTTATCAGCCGTATTTTTCATGTAATTAACCATTCTATAATCACAAATTGTTGAAGCATCCATTATTTTAATAGCTGTTCCTTCACCTAATTTGGTAATCATTTCATGTGCTGCTGCACCTGGCAAATCAAAAGCTATTGTGGTATCTAAACCAAAACCAAAATCAGGATTAACTTTTAAAGCAGAAACATTAGCTCCTCGAATTCCAACTTCTTCTTGTACCGTAAAAACACCATAAATATCATATGGAACTTCTTTATCTTTCAGGGATTTAAGCGTTTCAATTAAAATAAAAACAGCCAATCGATTATCTAAAGATTTGGAATTAACACATTGACCCATTTCTATGTATTCTCTTTCACGAGTTACAGGGTCTCCAACTGAGATATTCTCAAAAACTTCTTCTTTTGTTAAACCAGTATCAATAAAATAGTCTGTTAGCTTTGCTACTTTAGTTCGCTCGTCTGGCGTCATGACATGAATAGGTTTTGAAGCCATAACTCCAATTATATCTTTTTTTCCATGAACAATTACTCTTTGAGCAGTTAATGTTTTAGGATCGAAACCACCTAAAGTTGTAAATCTTAAAAAACCTTTATCGTCAATGTGAGTAACCATGAAACCGATTTCATCCATATGAGCACCAACCATCACTTTTTTGTTTGATTTTCCTCGCTTGATGGCGTATACATTACCCATGTTATCCGTTTCGATTTCATCAACAACATTTTTCAGTTCTTTGATAACTAATTCTCTTACTTTTTGCTCAAACCCTGGAGCGCCAGGAGTTTTACAGATTTCTGCTAATAATTTTGAATTGAATTCCATAAAAATAGATTGTTAATTTAAACGCAAAGATGCAAAGTAAAAGCAAATGACGCAAAGTTTTTTAGATTTACTTCGCAACTAATAAGCAGTCTTAGATTATTAGATTGATTTTTTGTTAGCATTACTTTATGCTAAACCGTAAAATTTTCATAATTCGAATAGTAATCTGAAAGCAAAGTTTTTTAAACACTAAGACACAAAGTTTACACGAGGAACACAAAGGTGAAAGAAAGTTGATAAAAAGTTTTAAATATGTTTGAGATATTTTAAATCACAATTTAGTATCATCTCGTAATCCACAAACTTGGGTTCATTCTATTAACAGTACCACCAACAACTTGATGAATTTCAAAATGTGCCACGGAAAGTGATTCTCCATCTTGAACCATCAGCGAACCGATTGATTGTTTAGTCGTAATTTTTGAACCAACAGTTACATACGATTCTTGCAAATTACTGTAAACAGTTCTGTAATTTCCATGTTTGATAATTACAACCTTACCTGCACCTGGAATAGACAAAACACTTGACACTTCACCTTCAAAAACTGCTCTAACTTGAGATCCCTTAGTAGCGCTGATGTCAATTCCATTGTTATTTGTAAAAACATTTGGAACAGTTGGATGTGCATTTTTACCAAATTTCTCTGTAATTGAACCACTTGAAACTGGCCAAGGCAAACGACCTTTATTGGTTTCAAAACCTTGATTCAATGCTAATTCTTTTGGTTCGGCAAAAACAGGAGTTACTTTTTCAACTTCTTTTGGTTTTTTGTCCCCAGTTGCTGTTTTAATTGTTTTCGGTTTTGTTGCGGAAGTTGTTTTAGGTGTTTTTTTATTTGAAGCTAATTCTTTTGCAATCGCAGAATCAATTTGATTTTTTATTTTATTCTTTTTTGTTTCGTCTTTTTGGATTTGAGCTATCAATTTTTGTTCAACACCTTTCAGTTTAACCAAAGTTTTTGTTTGAACCTCTTTATCTTTCAGAATTTCTTGTTTTTCAATACGTTTTTGATCAGCAACTTTTTCTTTGTAAGATTTTTCTTGAATTAATTCGCCTTTTTCTTTTGCGATTAATTTTTTACTTTGGAGAATAATTAAACGTTGTTTGCGCTGAATTTCTGCTATTTTTTCAAGGTATTTTTTTCTTTTTAAGGCTTCATAATATGAGCTTGAAGAAAAAATATACATCATTTTAGCTTCTTTGCTTCTTTTTTTGTAAGCATAAATAACCAATTTTTTGTATTGCTTCTGAAGTTGCATTAATTTTGACTGCAATTCTTCAATTTGATTATTTTTCTGCTCAATCTTTAATTCTGTTCCTCTAATTTGATTGTCAAAATTCAATAATAATTCTTCTCTATATTTAACTTGATTATCAATTAATTTTAACTCATTTAGTGTCGCCTCGGTATTAATTTTCGTTTTATCTAATAAATTTTTTGTACTTGAAATATTTTTCTCAAGTCTTTCTTGCTCTTTTTTAAGTTTGTCTGTACTCTTTTGCGTTAAACCAAAAACACTTATCAAACTAAAAATTAGCAACATAAAATATTTACTCACATGCTTCATATCCTTCAGGTATAACTAAAAAAAGTTGTTGTGTTACATTAATTTCTACTTTATCGTAATTCATTTCTACCTCAATTTGATTTCTTGGTGTAAAAACTTTTATAAAAACTTCGTTTGGAACATTATAATTATCAACCATTTGGCGACTAATAAAATTTACTTCTATTCGAGCTGTGTCAGACTTACTTTCAATCTCTAATTTGTTCAAACTTTTCAAATCATTCGAAAGATAATATTTAATAATAATATCATCTTGTAATTTTTCTTTCTTATCAGAACGTTTGATTTCACGTTTTCTATGCGAAGAAACAATGTAATTGTTTTGATCATGAATTTGAAAATATTTTTGATCAATATCATAAGCCAAAGGCATTCCTAGTAATAACTCCTCCACATTTTTATAATCAAAAGCAATTCCGAAATTGTCTTTTATGTAATTTAACTTTGTCTTTGTAAAACATTTAGATCGTTTGTTTAAAATCGTCAAACTATCTGGTGTTAAAATGGAATTATAAATTGGAATGGATGCATAAGTTATCAAAGCGCTAAGAGCAGAATCTTTTACCATTCGAACACTTGTTTTGAACGAAATATTTTGAGTTGTGTCTCTGTATTTGGTTGATATTTTTGAATAAAAAGTAGTCGGTTTTTGTAGGCTTAAGCTATCTAACACTGAAACCAATTCTGAAGTCTTTTTTCTTTCAATCTTTTGTGGTGTTTCTCCGATTGTTTTTTGAGAACAAGATAAAAGAAGATTTGAAGTTGCGAGTAGGATTAAAAAAGCGTATTTTTGAAATGCTGTGCAGATTTTTGACCACAAAGGAACATAGAAAACATAAGGTTGAGAGCTTGTATTAATGAGAGTAGATTGGTTTGTATGGGTAAATTTTTGATACAAAGGCACAAAAGCAACCCGTTGCTCACGAAGAAAATTTGAAACTCTTGTTTTCTTATTTTTATTTAAACTACTAATAAACAGGTTCAAAATATTGTTTTTTTTCAATTTTGTCAATTAATTTAGTATTTGTTGAACCCATTTCTTTGGCTTGTTTCCATGAAATCAGTGCTTCATCAACTTTTCCAAGTTTAAAAAGAGCATCTCCTTTATGTTCAATAATGTGTTTATCTAATGGACTTTTAATTAGAGCTAAATTAAATTGATCCAAAGATTCTTGGTATTTTCCTTTTTGAAATAAAATCCAACCGTAAGTATCTAAAAAATGTGACTCATTAGGGGAATTTTCTAAAACTTGTTTTATTAAAGATTCTGCTTTTTCTAAATCAGTATTTGAAATTGCCAAACGATAAGCATAATTATTTTTATATAAAATATTTTTATCATCTAATTTTAGAGCTTTTTCATATGCTTCTTTTCCTTCTT
>CAMBRH010000175.1 GCA_945870115.1 Chitinophaga pinensis
GATATTGAATTTCCTAGAGTACTTATTTCTTGGGAAATAATCTTAATCATGGCAGGATTTGTTTCCCTTGTGAAACACAATTTCAAGAAAACCTTTGGCTATGTTTTAATTGTCGTTGGTGGATTATTTATGATAAATGATTTTTATCCATACACAATTCAAACTCGATTTATTTGGCCAGTTTTGATAATTCTTTTGGGAATTTCAATATTTATTAAAGCGGCAACTCGAAGTAAAAAAAAAAATTCTTGTGCAACGAATTTTAATGAAAATCCAATAATTCTTGAAAGCGATGATTACATTGTTTCGTCAGCAGTTTTCTCTGGAGTTACAAGAAATGTGGTTTCAAAAAACTTTAAAGGTGGAAATGTTTCGTCTGTTTTCGGTGGAACAGAGTTGAATTTTACCAATTCAGACATTGAGTCAAAAGCAATTATTGATGTGTCTTGCGTTTTTGGTGGAGTAACGATAATTGTTCCTTCAAATTGGAAAGTGCAATCTGAAATGTCTACCGTGTTTGGGGGAGTTGATGACAAACGTCAACTTTCTCTTTTGCAAGAAGATGAAAATAAATTGCTAATTTTGAGAGGCGATTGTGTTTTTGGCGGAGTTGAAATTTCCTCTTACAAATAAATACATTTGCTTATTTCTTCAAAATTTATGTCAAATTCAAGTTTATTCGAACTAAAAAATTTTCTTATCAAAAGGCGTTTAAGTGTAATCTTAATCGCTTTTTTGTTGTTGACATTTATTTATGGAGTAAGTCTAAAATGTTATAATTTCTCAATAGAAATAATTATTTTTGAATGTTTGACATTTTTGGTTTTACACCTTTTATTTACCTTAATTTTAAATCGAATTCACAAGTTTTACCATTCAAAATCAGCCATTTCGGTTGTGCATTTGAGTACCATTTTTATCTTTTTAGGATTTTACTTATTTGTGAATTTTCAGTATGCTGATTTACTTTTTGTTTTTGACAAAAAATATGAATTCTTCGTTGAAAATAGTTATGTTTTGAAAGGTTTAATCTCTTTTTTAATTCTATTAGCCATCATTAATCAATTTTGGATAGACAAACATTTACTTGAACTTGACAAACGAAATCAACAATTTTTAGAACACGAAAAACGTTTGATTCAAGTTGAATTAATCAATTTAAAACAACAATTTCAACCACATTTTTTGTTCAATTCTTTGAATTCTATTTCAGCTTTAGTAGGCTCAGAACCAAAAGAAGCGAGAAGAATGATTTTACTGTTGTCAGATTTTTTAAGACAATCCATTCGCAGTAAAGAATCAGAATTTGAAAAACTTGAAGATGAATTGACTTATTTAAAATTATACTTGGAAATTGAGAAAGTGCGTTTTGGACATCGCTTAAATGTTGTTTTTGATTTAGAAGAAGAATTAATTGATTTTAAAATTCCAAGTCAAATAATGCAACCTTTAGTTGAAAACGCCATTAAATTCGGACTTTATGGAAATGTTGGAGAATTGACAATTGAAGTGAAAATTTCCAAAGCAGAAAAAAATCAAGAATCAGCAAATCCTTCTGAATTAATCATTGAAATTAAAAATCCTTTTGATTCAACTCAAAAAAACCAATTAAAAGGAACAGGTTTTGGTCTAAAATCAGTGGAGCAAAAACTAAATTTTCTATTCAAAAGAAGTGATTTATTGAAAATAGAAACCATAGAAAATTCTGATCAAAGTGAATTTAATTTAAAACTTATTATTCCTCAAATTTAACTTTTATGACTACTAAAAAAGTAATAATAATCGACGATGAACCTTTGGCAAGAATGCTTGTGAAGGAATATTTAGCTGAAATTAATTCACCAGATTTTCCAATTGAAATTGTTGCTGAATGTAACGATGGTTTTGAAGGAGCAAAAAAAATTCATGAATTAAAACCAGATTTAATTTTCTTAGACATTCAAATGCCAAAAATTAATGGTTTTGAGATGTTAGAAATCATTTCGCACAATCCAAAAGTGATTTTCACAACAGCTTTTGATGAATATGCTTTGAAGGCTTTTGAAACTAATGCCCTGGATTATTTACTAAAACCGTTTTCACAAGATCGATTTGATTTGGCAATTCACAAATGGAAAAATTCACTGCAAACAAATTCAGATGAAATTCAATTAATAAATAACATTTCACATAAACACAGTGAAGAAGCAAATCGGATTGTTGTAAAAGAAGGTTCAGAAATTCAAATCATTCCCGTTCAAGATGTTGATTTTATTGAGGCTTATGATGATTATGTGAAAATATACACGAGAGATAAATACCATTTAAAAAAGAAAACCTTAAGCTATTATGAATCAAATTTGGATTCAAAAAACTTTATTCGAATTCACAGATCGTTTATTTTAAATGTTTCAAAGCTGACAAAAATTGAAAGTTTTGAAAAAAATTCTTACATCGCCATTTTGAGTTCGGGAAAAAGAATTCCAATTAGCAGAACAATGTATCCGATTTTGAAGGAGAAATTGGGGATATAGGTTCAGGAAATTAGACATAAGACGATAGACAAAAGACAGATTTTAAATTCTGAAACTAAAATCTTTTATCTAAATAAAAATCAGTCTTTTATCTTATGTCTAAAAATCTTAAGTTTCTCAATCATCCGTGAATCGTTTCCTCTTTTCCGTAGCGAGAAATCACTTCAGACTCAAAAGTTAGCCATTCATTCCAACGTTTATTGACATCTACTTTTTCGGCATATTTTCTTGCAAAACCAATAAAAGTAGTGTAATGTCCTGCTTCACTTACCATTAAATCGTAGTAAAATTTAGATAATTCTGGATCTGAAATTTTTTCTGAAAGTAATTTAAATCGTTCACAACTTCTTGCTTCAATCATTGCTGAAAATAACAAGCGATCAACTAAACGTTGTTGTTTACTTCCTCCAGTCATCATAAATTTGTACAATTCGTTGACGTAACTGTCTTTTCGCTCTGCGCCTAAAACCAAACCTCGTTTTTTGATTAATTCATGAACCAATTGAAAATGTTCGATTTCTTCCTTTGCCAAAGCCAATAAGTCTGTTACTAATTCCTCATGTTCTGAATTATTAGCAATAATTGTGATCGCATTTGTGGCAGCTTTTTGCTCGCACCAAGCGTGATCAGTCAAAATTTCCTCGATATTTGATTCAACAATATTTACCCATCTTGGGTCTGTGGCAAGTTTTAATCCTAACATTAGTTTGTTTTTTTACAAAGTTAATTAAAAACAAACGTTTACAAATAGAAGTTTTTTGAAAATTTGCCATATAAGGAATATAAGAAACATATAAGGATTTGCTGAACTTAAATGTCCTTATATTTCTTATATGGTAAAAAATTACTCTAACGTTTCTAATCTTATTTCTCAAAAACAACAATCACCGCTTCTGGCAAATCTTTATAATAAAACGCCTCTGAGTTTTCAGCAATTTTAAATCCAAATTTGCGATAATAACGCGCTAAATTTTTTGTACACAAACCAAATCCCATTTTAAAATCTTGTTCTTCTTTTAAATAGATTATCAAGGAAGAAATCAAACCATCAAGCACAATTCCTGAGTTTCTATAGTCTTTTGAGATAGCTAGTTTTCCAACTTCACCAATTTTTTCTCCTTTGAAACTTTGCAAAAAATCTGAAATCCATATTTTGTCTGGATAATATATTTGGAAAGGGAATTTTTCAGAAATTTCTGGAAGATAAATTTTATTTTCTATAATTAATTCTTCCACCCAAGTGGTAAAAATGGTTTTAGAATCACAAATAATTCGAATGTAAGCAATCGGTTTTTTATTTTCAAATGCACCAAAATGCAAAGCGTTCAAATCAAAATTATTGATTTCAAAATCTAAATCACTTGAAACCATTTTGTTTAAATCCTCATCTTCAGAATAAATTTTATGACGCAAGCGAAAAAGGTTTTCCAACTCAGTTTTCGATTTCGCTTCTCGGTAAATAATATTCATTTCAAAACAAATATAGCAAGAGTTTATTTATAAAGTTCTCCTTTTTCGTTATTTTTAGTAACATATTTGTCATTTACATGAGTAAACTCCAAAAATGTTACTTCAAAAAATGCCTAAAAGGAAAAATTTCTAAACAAACTCTGAATCTTTTGTACGACGCTTGAGTGATTTTTTTAATTTTGTAAGAAATCTCAAGCAATGCACAAATTCACCAACGATTTAGTAAAGGAAACGAGTCCATATTTATTGCAGCACGCACACAATCCAGTAAATTGGTTGCCTTGGTCTGAAGATGCTTTCAAAAAAGCCGAAGAGGAAGGAAAACTTGTATTGGTAAGTATCGGTTATTCTGCTTGTCATTGGTGCCACGTTATGGAACATGAATCTTTTGAAGATGAGGAAGTTGCAACTTGGATGAACCGTTATTTTGTGTGTATAAAAGTGGATCGTGAAGAGCGACCAGATGTAGATCAAGTTTACATGACTGCTGTTCAATTAATGACACAAAGAGGAGGTTGGCCATTAAATTGCTTCACTTTGCCAAACGGAAAACCAATTTATGGTGGAACTTATTTTCAAAAAGATCAATGGATTCAAATTCTTAAAAGCCTAGAGCATACTTACAAAAATAAAAAAGCAGAAGTTCTAGAATATGCCGAAAAACTTACTGAAGGTGTAAACCAAAGTGAAGTTTTTAGCGTTGCCAAAGCGATTGAACCTTTTTCAACAGAAAAATTAGATGAATTAATACTTCGTTGGTCACATATTTTTGATTCACGAGAAGGCGGAAATAACCGCGCGCCAAAATTTCCATTGCCAAATAATTATGAATTTTTATTGCGTTTTGCTGTTACAAATAAAAATGAAAAAATATTAAATCATGTTTATTTGACTTTAGATAAAATGGCATTTGGAGGAATTTTTGATCAAGTTGGAGGAGGATTTTCTCGCTATTCGGTCGATGTTTTATGGAAAGTTCCTCATTTTGAAAAAATGCTTTATGACAATGCGCAATTGGTAAGTTTGTATTCAAAAGCATACCAATATTCTAAAAATGAAACGTATAAGCAAATTGTTATTCAAACTTTAGCTTGGACAGAGAGAGAAATGACAAACGAAATTGGCGCTTTTTACAGTGCTTTAGATGCAGACTCTGAAGGGGTAGAAGGGAAATTTTATGTTTGGACAGAAAAAGAGTTGAAAAATTTGTTGGAAGAAGATTATTCTTGGATAAAAGAATACTACAACGTAAATCAATTAGGACATTGGGAGGAAGGAAATTATATTTTAATGAAAACTTCTCATGACAAAGATTTTGCAAAAAAAATGAAACTTTCTGAGGAAGAATTTTCTCTAAAAATCGCAAAAATAAATCAAATATTACTACACGAAAGAAGTTTACGCATACGTCCAGGATTAGATAACAAATGTTTAACTTCATGGAATGCTATGCAACTGAAAGGATATGTTGATGCTTATTTAGCGTTTAATGATGAAACGTATTTGTTGGCTGCACTTAAAAATGCACGTTGGATTTTAAAACATCAATTGAAAGAAGACGGAACACTTTTTCATAATTTTAACGGTGGAAAAAGTTCAATAAATGGTTTTTTAGAAGACTACGTACATATAATTGCAGCATTTATTTCACTGTACCAAGCAACTTTTGATGAAGATTGGCTTTTAAAGGCAAAAGATTTAACAGAAACCACAATCAAATTATTTCAAGATAAGGAAAGTTTGATGTTTTATTTCACAGATGAAAACTCAGAATTAATTGCAAGAAAGATGGACGTAAACGATAACGTTCTTCCTGCGACGAATAGTGTGATGTGCAAAAATATGTTTGAAATTGGAACTTATTTTCAAGACGAAAATCTTATAAATTATGCAAAGCAGATGCTGATGAATGTATATGACGGAATGGAAAATTATGGTTCTGGATATTCAAATTGGGCTTTGTGTTTGATGAATTTTACTTCGCCTTTTTCAGAAATTTGTATCACAGGAAACAATTGGAAAGAAAATATATTGAAAATAAACGAAAACTACCTTCCAAATACTCTTTTTTCAGGAGGAAATAAAAGCAATTTACCAAGTTTAAAAGGGAAGGATTTAAGCAAAGATTTGTTTTTCATTTGCGAAAATAAAACCTGTTCCCTTCCAAATGACAATTTAGAGGAGTTTGCAAAGTCTATAAATTTTCAGACTTTATAATTTTTATTTGAGATTTTTTGTGAAATTTTTTAATTAGAACTTTGCATAAGCTAAGTTTTTAATGTTATTTTTGTGACATGAGAATTTTTCTTCAAAAAGCAATTTTGATTGTACTTTTATTTTCTTTTTCAGCTTTGGTACTGAAAATGAATCTAAGGTTATTCTCAGATTTGAATGAAGAATTATTGGAAGAAATATTGGATACTGACGAAAAGGATTCAAGTGATGAGTCTGATGAAATGAAAATTTATCATTTTCAGTCAGACAATAACTTCACAAGAAATGCAAATCCAAGTTTTTATGTGTTTAATTCAAGTTTATTAAAAAAAGTTTGCTCGTTTAAATATTGCGAACCGAACTTGGATAATCCTTTTTCTCCTCCAGAATTAATTAGTTAAGTAGATTTAGTTTTTACAGTTATTTAAAACTTCCTCCCTTGAGGGAGGATTGAGGTGGGTGATAATTTTATTGATGTCACCTCCCTTAATCCCTCCTCAAGGAGGGAAAAGAATCAATATACAATTATAATTCATTGATTATAAATGTTTGTTAATTTAAATCACATTGTTTTTGGCCCTTTTTTCTTTTGCAAAATCACTTTGCAAGCTTATTAATCAAATTTTATGAATAAATTTTTTAAAAATTGGCGTTCTGACCTACCTGCCAGTTTGGTTGTTTTTTTGGTCGCTTTACCTTTATGTTTGGGTATTGCTTTAGCCTCAACTGGCGATGAACCAAGACTTTTTTCAGGAATTATCGCTGGAGTTGTTGGCGGAATTGTTGTTGGTTTTGCCAGTGGTTCAAAATTAGGGGTTTCTGGTCCAGCTGCAGGTTTAATAACAATTGTTATTGCTGCAATCACAACTTTAGGAAGTTTTGAAGCTTTTCTTTTAGCAGTTGTTTTATCTGGAGTTATTCAATTAATTGCAGGATTTCTAAAGGCGGGTGTAATCGGAAATTATTTTCCATCATCAGTAATTAAAGGTATGTTGGCTGCCATTGGTTTAACTTTAATCCTAAAGGAAATTCCACATGCAGTGGGATATGATGTTGATTTTGTGGGAGATGAAGC
>CAMBRH010000176.1 GCA_945870115.1 Chitinophaga pinensis
ATTAAGGTCGAAAAGCGAAAAATATTTACCCAAGGACTTCCTAACACATTTGAAGCAAGTTCATCGTTTATACTCATATCCCAAGCTAAATCCATAAAACCGTGGAGGAAAACGACCATCCACAAACTTTTCCAAGCATAATAAAACCAAGCAAAACCCAAACTTGCGCCAGTTGTAAATAAAAATATCCCAATGGCCGATGAAATATTTTCTGCTTGATATAAATGTCCTGCTCCGAAAAACAATCCTGTGAAAATTCCTGCGGGCAAAAATCCCCAACCGGCATAATAAAAAAGCAAGCCGAAAAGAAAAGCTCTGAAAACAAATTCTTCACCAAAACCAGCCAAAAACAGTGCTTTGTAAATGATTTCAAAAGAAAAATTAAGCTTAAAATCTACTAAAATTGGCAAACCAATAAACATGGGCAATGTAAAAACAAATCCCCACAAAAGTCCTTTCCAAAAACCTGTTTTGAGTCCTAATTCTGTAAATGAAATCTTTTTGTGTATGACATAATTTACGGTTAATGCAAGAACGATTCCTGTGAAAACAACAATACTTAATGAAATTAATTCATTTAAATTATTCCAATTTGCCTTACCGAAAAATCCATAAGCATAAATGTATTTTTGGTATTTATAGATGAAAAATGCAAAAATAATTAGTAGGGAGCGGAAGATTTTGTTTTTTGACATGGTAGTGGGGTTTTAGTTAACGTTTTGGTGCTTGGCGATGGTTTTTGTGTTTTGCGCCTGTGGCAGGAAAAATATTACCCAACGCCTGTTAACGCCTAGTTCTTTTTTATTTTTCTTTATATGGCCCTAGAAATTTATCTCCGTTGAAATGAACCAAATGATCTGGATTATCTGCAATCCAAACTTCTGTTTCCCATGCAATATCAGTCATGTATTGTCTAAACTTTGGTCTATTTAAAAATGTCGTAACATAAACTATGTCTGCTTTACAATCTTTGGTTAACTTTTCTAGTTGAATAAGTCTTAGTTCGCTTATTGGACCTGAAGAGTGAACTGCTTCTATTAAATATAGCCAATTCTTCTTTTTAGAATAAGCGATTACGTCAGGTAATTCTTCGTGAGAAATTTCAAAGAAATTTAGTTTTTCTAGTTCTTTCTTTTCTAAGTATAAATATTTGTCAGAAGTATCACCAACATAAAGAACCTCAGCACCATGACCATATCTAGGTAAAAATTCTTCAATAATCGCCTTTTGTAAATCATTATGTTCACCAGCCGAAAAAATAAGTTCACCACCTGAGGGAAGAGTTACAGCTACTTTTGCTATTTCTCGATCTCGTTTAAGTTTCTTACTTAATGGTTCAATATTTTTTAATTTATCTGCAATTAATTGCTCCCAATTTTTTGAACCATAGCTTCTGACAAGTTCAGCGTAAGTTGGATTTATAGTATATCCGCGAGTGGAATCATTTGTTGCTGAATTTGGACTAGATTGTAAAACAACTTCAGCAACGGTGAGTAATTTAAGGTCTTTTCTTCGTATATCATCATAAGAACCAGAACTTATATTTTCACCAAAATACTTGTTGACATAAACTATTATATCTCTTGTTTTTAGAGCGTATCCGCTATTCAGATCTTTTATAGCTTGCAAATCTGAGATTTTCTTAATATCTCCACTTGCTAAAAATGCAATCGCCATTCTTTCCAATCTTCGAGGTGTTCCCTCTATAGGAATTCCGAATTTATCAAGAATATAAAGTGTTGTATTAATTAAGTCTCGAATAGCTTTTGGTTTTTCGCTAAATGTTTTTGAATTATCTAGGCTGATATAATGCTTCATTCTCAAATAATTTAAGTTGTTCAGATTCAATTAAGGGATAATCCATGTCCGTACGACCCATAATGATATTTTTTATATTCTTAGCTAAATGGTATGCAAAATTTGGAGCAACTGCATTACCTATTTGATTATATTGGTTGGTTTCTGTTCCTGTAAATTCAAACCAATCAGGAAAACTTTGAAGACGTGCTGCTTCTCTAACCGTAATTCTTCTCCTTCTCCCATCTTTTAATTTTACTCGATGCATATCACCAGTAGCTCCAGCAAGATTTCTACAAGTTAAAGTGCGGGCAGGTTTATTCAAAAACAAATCTCTTGGATTAACGCATTTAGAAGCTTTTTCATAATTAGCAACATATTTGTCCATTGATTCTGTAAAGAATTTTGATTTCTCATCAAATTCAAACGCCATTTCTCCTAATGCTTCGCCTGAAGTTACCGTTCTGCGAATTTGGTTGGGCAGTGTTATTTTTGATTTTGAGCCGATTACGATTACGCGCTCCCTATTCTGTGGAACTTCAAAGTTTACTGCGTTCAAAATTGAATAGTCAAGATTATATCCCAAACCTTCAAGTTCATCAATGACTTCTTTCAAATACCATTTGTTTTTATATAACATTCCTCGAACATTTTCAAACATAAATACTTCGGGATTCAACTGTTTCACCGCAGAAAGAAATATTGGAAATCCATCCCTTGAGTCTTTTAAACCAAGTTGTTTACCTCCAACGCTAAAAGGTTGACAAGGAGGACCGCCAATAACAATATCAGCTTTTGGATAATTTGATTCAGCGGTTAACTTACCTGTAATACATTCTCCTATAAGATTTTTGTTATAAGTATTTGAAGCATTAATATCCATTTCATAACCAATAGTTTTGAAGCCATTGGCTTCAAAACCTAGAGATAAGCCACCACAACCTGCAAATAAATCAACCACCGTTTTATTCAATTCAGTATCAATCCAAGGTTTAAGTTTGTTATTTATCTCATTCCAATATTCCATTCTTCAAAGTTACGATTTTTTTATTGTTTCTATCGAGATGTTTTGTTAGCATTGGCGTTAACATCTAGCTATACGCAATTGCATCTATTTCGATTAAATATGTTTTTGTTATCTTTATGTAAATTAATAATTTATCTATTTTAAGCAAATATAAGAAAAAAATTAGAAAACTAATTCTATTTCTTCCTACGCCACATGAATATACCTCATCACTTTAAAACACAAATTTGTAAACAAAATTTTTGCGTTTGCATTTCTGTCAATGTGGTAATAAGCATCGTTGAAATGATTCATAAATTCAAAAATATTGTTTCCAGTGATGAATTTTGAGAATTTTTCTAGGAAATCATTTTCTTCTTTGGAGGTTTTTGTCAGTTGGTTTTCGGTGTAATTTTTCAACATGCTTTGGCGAAACATGTGCAAAGAATATTTTAAAAATGTTTTTTGCTTTTCTTTCCCGATAAAACTAATTTTTTCAGACCAATCAATCATGTTGATAACGTCTTTTTTGTAGCAAACACGCATTAATTCAATGAAAAATTCACGGTTTACGTTTTTTTCTTCTGAAACATTGATTAAATCTGTTGCTTCAATCACATTTCCTTCTGACATCGCAGCAACACTCATTGCTGTTGAAAGATCGATTCCGTTTCTGATGCTCAAAGCTTTCGCCAAAACTTCCACTTGAATGGAAGGAATAGTTAAAATTTGTGTTCTGGAAAGTATCGTTTGCAACATTCCTTCTTGAGAATCTGCAAGCAAAATAAAAATCGTGTTTTTTGGTGGTTCTTCTAAAATTTTCAATAATTTATTGGCACAAGTTGGATTCATTTCTTCCGCCATCCAAATAATCATGACTTTATATCCGCCTTCGTAAGATTTTAAGCTTAATTTTTTAATGATTGCCAAACTTTCCTCACTACTAATGATCGGTTTTCGACCTTTTTCGTCAATTGTTTCTGTCCAAGTAGTTAAATTGAAATAAGGATTTTCCTTGATTTGTGCGCGCCAATCTTTGATAAAATAATCACTAAACTTATCAATTGCTTGCACAACTGGAAACGAAAAATGAACATCTGGATGTTGTAAATCATTCATTTTTATACAAGAAGAACACGTATTACAACTATCAGAATCTGATTTGTTTTCGCAAAATAAATATTGTATAAAAGCCAAAGTTAAAGGCAAACCACCATAACCAGGAGTTCCTAAAAACAAACGTGCATGACTAATTTTGTCATTTTTCACATCTTGAATTAAGTGCGAAATGAGTTCCTCTTGACCGATAATATCTTTGAATAACATTTTAAATTAGTGATGAGTTATGAATTATGAACTTCGACAAGCTCAGTTTGAAAGTTATGAGTTGCTTCGCATTTTAAAATAATCCGCACAAAGATTGTCAATTTTTTCTATCAATTTACTTCTTTTGTCTAAAATTGAACTTAAATCTGCTTTTTGAAGTTTCTTTTTCGTTAAGTAGGTTTTTAAAGTTCTTTTCCAGCCATAACTTATTCTTCCGAAAATTGGTAAAATCAAATAAATTCCCAGCGAGATTAAACCGTTTTTAATCACAAAATAATTTAAAAGATACATGATTGGCATATTCCATAATGCAATAACAAGGAAACCAAGCATCATTTTTACGGAACTCCAAAAAACGCGTCTTTTGAACGATTTCTCAGCAAAACGTTTCACAAAAATGTAGGGCGGATAAAAATTAATTAAACCAATCAAAACAAAAGGCGATAGGAAAATCAATTTCAATAATTCACTTGAAGTACTTAGTTTTTTTGTTTGAGAAAGTTCGTTTAAAAACCTTTCTTCCAATTTCATTTTTTTAATCAACCTAAAAAAAGCGTCCAATTCTTTTTTCAATTCTGTTAATTCGATGTTTTCATCCAAATTTTGTGCGTTCATCCAAAGTGCAAATTCTCTGGAATTTTGCCAACGTTTTTTCAAAGGAATAGAAAAATCAGTATCAACTGGATCTAAACCAAATTTTTTCAAACGAGCCACATGTTCATGGAAAAATACCCAATCTTTGTTTTCAACGTGTGTAATTTGATTTTGAAGTAAAACCTCAATTCTTTTCGTAACTTCATTAATTGCCTTGGAAGAATTTTGCTCGTACATTTCTTTATAATCGTTCAAACAAATACTTTCAGAATTAGAAATCAATGTTTGACTACCAAGATAATTAGGGTCAGAATAATTTGTTCCAACGGCTTTCATGTAAATTTTTTTTTCCCAATTTAGTGCTACCAAAGAACCAAAACCAATTCTTGCTGCACCTTTTTTGAAAGGTTTTAACCTTCTAATAAAAACATCGTCCGTAAAACCTTCCCCAAAAATCATCAAACTTCTTCCGTATTTTAAGACATTTGTACATTTATTAAAAACCGCATCGTTTTTACTTTTAGTATCTTCCCCGTCTTGTTCACGGTAAATTGGTAGCATGTGTGAAGCCCACAATATAGGTTGCAATAAAGGTTTAAACACATCTGATCGCGTCATGAAAAACACAATTGGTCTTTGTAAAACAGCAATAACCAGCGGGTCCAAAAACGATGCCGGATGATTGCAAACATAAATTGTTCTGCCAAAAAAATGCTTGTCTGCATTAACGAATTTAATTTTTGAAAAAATTAATCTAAAAGGATATTGTAAAAATATTTTTAATAAAAAGTATAATAAACGCATGAAATAAATTTTGCTTAATAAAAAAAAGACCATTTAAATCAATAAATGGTCTTTCAAAATTAAGTATTTTTTTTAAACTAAGATTACATCGCGGATAAATCTGGCATCTCTCTTGTAAAAGCTGGAATTCCAGTAACATCCATTCCTGTGATTAACAAGTGAATGTCGTGCGTACCTTCATATGTTAATACAGATTCCAAGTTCGCCATGTGACGCATCATTGAATATTCGCTAGTAATTCCCATTCCTCCGTGAATTTGTCTTGCCTCACGCGCAATGTTTAAAGCGATTTCAACATTATTTCTTTTTGACATTGAAATTTGAGCACTTGTTGCTTTTCCTTCATTTCTAAGTTGACCTAAACGTAAAGTTAACAATTGCGCTTTTGTAATTTCAGTAATCATCTCAGCCAATTTCTTTTGTTGTAATTGAAAAGCACCAATTGGAACTCCAAATTGTGTTCTTTCTTTACAATATCTCAAAGCTTGATCGTAGCAATCCATTGCTGCACCTAAAGCACCCCAAGCAATTCCGAATCGAGCTGAATCTAAACAACTTAATGGAGCACCTAAACCTGATCTTCCAGGTAAAATATTTGCTTTTGGAACTTTTACATTCACAAAAATTAATTCTCCAGTTGAACTCGCTCTTAAAGAAAGTTTTCCGTGCATTTCAGGAGTTGAAAATCCTTCCATTCCACGTTCAACAACTAAACCATGAATTCTTCCAGTTTCATCTTTCGCCCAAACAACCGCAATATCTGCAAAAGGAGCGTTAGAAATCCACATTTTTGCTCCATTCAAAATAACGTGATCTCCAGCGTCTTTGAAATTTGAAAGCATTCCACTTGGATTAGAACCGTGATCTGGCTCAGTTAATCCAAAACATCCCATCATTTCGCCAGTAGCTAATTTTGGTAAATATTTCATCTTTTGTTCTTCAGAACCATATTTCCAGATTGGATACATTACCAAAGAACTTTGTACTGAAGCAGTTGAACGCAAACCAGAATCGCAACGTTCCAATTCTTGCATAATCAAACCATAAGAAATTTGATCCAAACCTGGTCCGCCATATTGTTCTGGAATGTAAGGTCCAAAAGCACCGATTTCACCCAAACCTTTTAATAAATGAGTTGGAAAAGTCGCTTTTTCATAATGCTCATCAATGATTGGAGAAACCTCTTTTTTCACCCAAGCTCTAGCTGCATCACGAATCATTTTGTGCTCTTCAGTCAGCAAATCATCCATGTTATAGTAATCAGGATGTGTAAATAAATCTGTTTTCATATGTTAATCGTTTCTAAAAATTCAAACTTAAAGTGCAAAATTAACAAATAAAAAGATATTTTGTTGAAAATAACACAGAATTAAATTAGAGTTGTGAGAAAATGTTTTTTGTGTAAACAATTTTGTTTATATTTGTAATATGATTGATACATTAAATTACATAAAAGGAATTCATCCTGGGATTTTTCTTGAACGAGAATTTAAAAAAAGAAAAATAATTAAAGGCAGATTCGCGCTTTCAATTGATGAATATCCTCAAACTTTGGTTTCAATTACTAAAGGAAAAAGAAGAATGAATGTATCATTAGCGCACAAAATAGAGCAAAAATTAAATTTAGATGAAGGTTTTTTAATGACTTTACAAGTTCATAATGATATAGCAGAATTAAAAAATAAATTGTCAAAAAACAATAAACCAGATTTATCAAAGTTAAGACCAATTT
>CAMBRH010000177.1 GCA_945870115.1 Chitinophaga pinensis
TAGTCACTTAGTAACAAACGATAAATTCCTTCAACCAAATCATCCACATAACAAAAAGCACGTGTTTGAGAACCATCACCAAAAATTGTTATGTCCTCACCGCGCAATGCTTGTCCTATAAATGCAGGCAAAACACGTCCGTCATTCAAGCGCATTTTTGGCCCGTAGGTGTTAAAAATACGTACAATTCTAGTTTCTAAGCCGTGAAAAGTATGGTAAGCCATTGTCATTGCCTCTTGAAAACGTTTTGCTTCGTCATAAACTCCTCGAGGACCAATTGGATTTACATGTCCCCAATATTCTTCCGTTTGCGGATGAACAGTTGGATCACCATAAATTTCTGATGTTGATGCAATTAAAACACGAGCGTTTTTCGCTTTTGCCAAACCTAAACAATTGTGAATTCCCAAAGAACCAACTTTCAAAGTTTGAATTGGAATTTTCAAATAATCAATTGGGCTTGCAGGCGAAGCGAAGTGTAAAATATAATCTAATTTTCCTGGAACATGAATAAATTTTGAAACATCGTGGTTGTAAAACTCAAAATTCTCTAAAGGAAATAAATGTTCGATGTTGCTCAAACGGCCAGTAATCAAATTATCCATTCCTATAACATGATATCCTTCTTTGATAAAACGGTCGCACAAATGTGAACCTAAAAATCCTGCTGCTCCTGTGATTAATACTCTTTTCATTTTTTTTGATTAGCTTTTTAGCGATTAGTAAATTAGCTTTTAGCGGTTAGCTTATTAATCAATAATTTAAATTTTCTCAACCGATTTTCTTCCAATACTAGTATAAAAATATCCTTTTTCGGTCATTTCTTCTAAGTCGAACAAATTTCTTCCATCAAAAATAACTTTATCTTTTAACAATGAACTCACTTTATCAAAATTTGGATTTCTGAAAACTCCCCATTCGGTACAAATAAGCAAACAATCTGCATTTTCTAATGCTTCGTACTCGTTTTCTGCATAGGAAATTTTATCACCAATTAATCTTTCAATATTTGGCATTGCTTCAGGATCGTAAGCGCAAATAGTTGCTCCAGCTTTTATCAATTCATCAATCATGTAAAGTGCTGGTGCTTCGCGGATATCATCCGTATCAGGTTTGAAAGCTAAGCCCCAAAGTGCAATTTTTTTTCCTTTCAAATCTCCTCGGAAGAAGTTTTTCATTTTTGGGAAAAGAACCGTTTTTTGATCTTCATTAACTTTCATTACTGATTCTAAAATCTCAAAAGTGAAATTGTGTTCTTTCCCAGATTTTACTAATGCTTGCACGTCTTTTGGGAAACAAGAACCTCCGTAACCAATTCCTGGAAAAAGAAAACGTTTTCCGATTCTAGCGTCAGAACCAATTCCAATTCTAACTTTATCAACATCTGCACCAACCAATTCGCAGAAATTTGCGATTTCATTCATGAAGGTGATTTTTGTTGCTAAAAAAGAATTTGCTGCATATTTTGTTAATTCAGCAGATTTTTCATCCATGAAAATAATTGGATTTCCTTGACGAACAAAAGGTTTATATAGGTTTTCCATTACTTTTTTGGATCTTTCGTCAGATGTTCCAATTACAACTCTGTCTGGTTTCATGAAATCATCCACAGCAAAACCTTCTCTCAAAAATTCTGGATTTGACACAACAGCAAAATCAACTTTTGCATTTTTTGCAATCATTTTTTGCACTTTTTCAGCGGTACCAACTGGAACTGTACTTTTATCAACTATAACCTTATAGTCAGTCATGATTTTTCCTAATTCTTCAGAAACACCTAAAATGTATGACAAATCTGCCGATCCATCTTCTCCTGGAGGAGTTGGAAGAGCTAGGAAAATTATTTCAGCATCTTTAATCCCCTCAGCTAAATTTGTAGTGAAGGTTAATCTTCCTGCTTTGATATTTCTCTCAAAAAGAACATCTAAATGAGGCTCGTAAATTGGAATTTCGCCATTTCGCATGCGTTCAACTTTTGTTGCATCGATATCAACACAAACAACTTCATTTCCTGTTTCAGCAAAACAAGTTCCAGTAACTAAACCAACGTAACCTGTTCCTACAACGGCAATTTTTCCCATTTTAAATCTCCTTTAAATTAATTTTCACTAACAAATTCTTGAATTGAATCACAAATGTATTTCAATTGTTCTACTTCTAATTCTGTATGAATTGGCAATGATAAAACACGTTGCGTTAACCAATCTGTAACTGGTAAAACCTGATTTTCACAATTAAATGCAGCAAACATTTTTTGTTTGTGTGCAGGAATTGGATAATAAATCATGCTTGGAATTCCTTTTTTTGCTAAAAATTCTGACAATTTATCTCTATCAATTCCATCTAATTGCATCGTATATTGATGAAAAACATGACGGGAATTTTCTGATCTAAATGGCACTGTAATTCCTTCAATTTTAGATAATACCTCTCCATAATAATCAGCAGCTTTTATTCTTGCAGCACAATAATCATCTAATGAACGCAATTTAATTCTTAAAATTGCTGCTTGAATTGAGTCCAAACGAGAATTACAACCAACCATTTCATGGTGATAACGAATTGTTTGTCCGTGATTTGCAATTTGTCTTAAAGCTACTGCAAGAGTATCATCATTTGTGCAAATCGCTCCTCCATCACCGTAACAACCTAAGTTTTTTGAAGGGAAAAATGAAGTACAACCAATTGTGCCTATTGAACCAGTTTTCGTTTTTGTACCATCACGATGCGTGTAATCACAACCAATCGCTTGTGCATTATCTTCAATAACATACAAATTATGTTTTTTTGCAAGGTCCATAATTGCATCCATATCAGCTGCTTGACCATATAAATGAACTGGAACAATTGCTTTTGTTTTTTCAGTAATTGCTGCTTCAATTAAATTTACATCAATGCAAAATGTTTTTGGATCAACGTCAACAAAAATTGGTGTTAAACCCAATAAGGCCATAACTTCTGTTGTAGCAATGTACGTGTATGAAGGTGTAATTACCTCATCACCTGATTTTAATCCCAAAGCCATCATTGCAATTTGCAAAGCATCTGTTCCATTTGCACATGGAATAACATGTTTTACGCCTAAATAGCTTTCTAACTCTGATTGAAAAGCGCTAACTTCAGGACCATTTATAAATTGCGCTTTTTCAATAACATCCATTATTGCTGCATCTACTTCTGATTTTATTTTTGCATATTGTGACTTTAAGTCAACCATTTGTATTTCCTTCATATTCTTTGAAAAAGCTATAAACAATAAATTTTACACCTAGTTTACAAGGTAATCGACAAATTTAATAATAAATAACTAATTTTCATACAGAATACCAAAATTTGAAGTTTCATTAATTAACACAATGAAATTCTATTCAAAATTATAGTAAAAAGGCAAGCGCATTTGAATGCCTTTTAGACCTTCTAATTTTAATAAAAGTTCATAGTTTTTCATAATCGAGACTGGAAGTTTTTGTTGCATTTTTACTTGCTCTTCTTGTTCTTCCAAAATCTCAAAAATAACATCATATGGACTAACTTTTTTCTTTGGATAATAAACAATTTTTGCTTCTTTTAAACCTGCTGTTTTTACAGCAAATTTAATTGCATCATTCAATCCTCCTAATTTATCAACCAAACCAATTTTTAAAGCGTCACTTCCTGTCCAAACTCGTCCTCTCGCAAAGCGATTGACTTGCGTTTTTGTCATTTTTCTTCCTTGCGAAACTCTATCCAAAAACTCGTCGTAAATCACATCTACTTCTTCCTGAATTACGGCAATTTCTTCTGGAGTTAATTTCCTATTTATTGATACAACTGAATGTTTATTCGTCGCAACTTGATCAAAGCTTAAACCAAGTTTATTTTCAAACATTTTTCCTGTGTAAGGAATAACACCAAAAACACCGATTGAACCTGTAATTGTTGTAGGTTCTGCAAAAATTTTGTAGGCAGGAGCAGCTATGTAATATCCTCCAGATGCAGCAACATCTCCCATGGAAACAATTACTTTTTTGTTTTTATTCAATAAATAAACTTCTCGCCAAATTTCATCACTTGCTAAGGCGCTTCCTCCTGGAGAATTGATTCTAAAAACAACTGTTTTGATTGTTTTATCAAATCGAACTTCTCTTAAAGCTTTACAAATTTTTTCTGATGAAAGTCCATCGCCTTCAACAGAAACATCTCCTTCAGCAACCACAACGGCAACATTTGGTTTGTTGGATTGAACTATGATTTGATTGTTTTCAAATTTGTTTTTTGCATATTTTTCAAAGGAAGTTAAATTCAAAATTGTCTCATCTTTAATTTTGTTTTCTATAATTTCAAGCACTTCATCACGATATTTTACTTTATCAATTAACTTAAATTTTACTGCATCAGAAATTCGTTTGATTTTAAAATTTTCTGCTAAAGAATTTAATTCGGAAACAGAAATTTTTCTATCTTTAGAGATATCACTTAGCATTTCTTGCCAAATATTATTCATGTATCTTTCTGTTTGCAAACGACTTGAATCACTCATTTTTGTCAAGAAGAAAGGTTCGACCGCACTTTTGAAATCGTTGTTTTTACCTCTAATTACTTGCATTTCAACTTCAAGCATATCTAATGTGTTTTTGAAAAAAGTCATTTCTCCCCCCAAACCAACAAATTCCATCATAGAACTTGGAAAACCATAAATTTCATTTGCTGCGCTTGCAATGTAATATTCTTTTTGCGTAATCACTTCTCCCCTATTGTATGCTACAACAAATTTTCCTGATTTTTCAAAATCATTGATTGCATTTCTAATTTCTTTGGCAGTTGCCATTCCACATTGCGCTCCTTTTAATTCAATGAATATTCCTTTTACATCTTCATCTTTTTTCGCTTCTTGGAAACCATGTAATAAATCTGTTAAACCAATTTTGGTGTCAAGTCCCATCGAAGAAGCATCGAATTTTGAAGAAGAACTTTCATTAATATCTCCATTCAAAGTTAAATGCAAAACTTAATTGGAAGAAATCCCTTTGCTTGGGGTTTCACTTAAACTTCCAATTATTCCGCCCAATCCGACAAAGAAAATAATTATTCCAATTATCGATACGATAAAAGCAGCCAATAAACTTGGCCAAAAAATTCGACCAAAAGTAATTTTCTTCTCAGGAACAATTTTTATGTTTTTATTAACTTGTTGATTTTGATTTTCCATAACATTAGAAATTTTGTATTTACGACTTGAGTTTGCCAAATGTAATAAATTATTAAAACAAGGATTTACAATTAATGTTAAAAGGCAGAAAATATTGATGAAAAATAAAAGATTTGTTAAAATAAAAATATTTAAATTGCTCAAATTAAATATCCCTATTTTTGTAAAAAAATAAACATGGAATTTAAGAAAGAAACATTTATCACTGCTGACGGATCTCATACTTTTTTTATGCCTGAATTGAATGAATATTACCATTCACATCATGGAGCAATTCAAGAAGCAAGACATGTTTTTTTAAAAAATGGATTTCATTATTTTGAAAATAAAGCAGAAATTACCATTTTAGAAGTTGGTTTTGGAACAGGTTTAAACGCACTTTTAACTTGCTTAGAAGCAGAAATAAATCAGAAAAAAATCACTTATTTTGGCTTAGAAGCTTTTCCTTTGAATGAAAATCAAGTGGCAGAATTAAATTATTCGGAGCAAATTAAAGAAGAAAATGCAACTGAGTTTTTTCAAAAAATTCATGCTGCTAATTGGGAAGAAATGACAGAAATTACACCATTTTTTCAAATTCAAAAAATCAAAGAAAGTTTACAAAACCTAATTTTACCGCAAAATTCAATTGATTTAATCTATTTTGATGCTTTTGGACCACGAGTTCAACCAGAAATGTGGAGTTTAGAACTTTTTGAAAAATTGTATAAACTGTGTAAAAATGATGCTTGCTTTGTAACTTATTGCGCCAAAGGTCAGGTAAAAAGAGATTTGAAATCAGCACAATTTAAAGTTGAAACTTTGCAAGGACCACCAGGAAAACGAGAAATGGGGAGGGGAGTGAAAAATTAAAATTGCAAATTTTCTAATCTTTTATCTTTACAAAACCATTTATTTTGATCAAAGTTATATTTAATTGAAAATGTATATGGTTTGTTTTCATTTATAAATTATTCACCTTCCAGTTTATAATGTTCAAATTTATAAAAATATTTAATTGTATTTTGCTTCATTGTTTTTGTTGAAGACAATGTTATTAGTGCATCTTCAAAACCCGATGTATAATTTTCATGAATAGAAATTAAACTATCTTGAGGAACTACATTTTTAAAATAATAAGTGTGTGTTCCGCAAAAAGATGATCCTGTTCCACAGCAGTCAAAGGTGAAATAATTTTGAAATTTATTAAAACCACCATAATAATTATTCCAACAGCAAGAATAATTACCTTGAAAATATCTTTCTTTTGCGATTAGTTTAAAATTATTTTTGTTGGTTTTTTTTAATTCAATTAAAACATAAGTTTCAAAATCGAAAGTATCTTGACTATCCATTATGCAAAACAGTAAATTCTCAGTTTCATTTGATTTAAAAAATCGACCAATTGTGTCACTTTCTTTTATAAAATTCCATCCTTTATCTGATTTTTTGGACATTTCTATCTTTTCTAGTAAATCTATTGCTTCATTTTTCAATAAATATCCTTCTTCAGAATTAATTGATATATAGACCAAATCTGTACTTTCTACTTTATTTTTAACAGTTGATGCGCAACTAAAAGTAATTAAAAGTCCAAAAATAAATTGGAAGAAATAAGAGATATTTCTCACTTAGCAACCTTGTTATAACATCCCCTGCACAAAGGCTGATATTTTTCTACTGCTCCAACCAAAACTTGACCTCCATCACCAACTGTTCTGTTAGAAATATATGCTAGATTACCGCATGAAAGACAAATCGCGTGCACTTTAGTTACATATTCTGCTACGCACATTAATTCTGGCATTGGACCAAAAGGTTTGCCTAAATAATCCATGTCAAGTCCTGCGATAATTACTCGAACGCCTTTTCTTGCAAGCTCTGTACAAACATCAACTAGTTCTTTATCAAAGAATTGCGCCTCATCAAATGCAACAATTCTTTCATTTTTCCATTTCTCTAATGCTTCTTTTGAATTTTCAATCACAACTGCTTCTAAAGAAGAACCTTTGTGGCTAACAACTGCTTTTTCTGCATAACGGTTGTCAATTTTCGGTTTGAAAAGTAAGATTTT
>CAMBRH010000178.1 GCA_945870115.1 Chitinophaga pinensis
CAAAAAAGCCTCATCTTGAAAATTAAAATGAGGCTTTTATATTATTTCTAATTATTTAATTAATGATTATGTCCATCATGTTCGTTGTGTTCTTGAACTGGTGGTGCTGGTTGTATGTCTAAAATTTCTAAGTCAAAAACTAAATCAGAATATGGAGGAATTGCTCCTGGTCTTCCAGCTGCTCCATACGCTTGCATGTAAGGAATGATAAAAATACCTCTTCCGCCTTTTCCAAGCATTTCTAAACCTTCTTCAAAACCTTTAATCATAGATTGAACTTTGTATTGAAAATCCATTGGCGCACCACGATCTCTTGAAGAATCAAATTTTGTTCCATCTAAAAATGTTCCAGTATAATGAACAGATAATTTTTCACCGCTAACTGGTTTTGCCAATCCTCCTTCATTTTGAATTACATAAACTAACCCTGAAGCAGTTTGTTTCGCATCTGGGTATTTTTTCTTAACTTCATCTAATAAATAAGAATTGTACTCAACTGGAGTCATTTTTGCAATTTTGTCAAATTTTGCTTTTTTCTCAGCTTCAATTTTTTCAATTTTAGCAACATTCTCATTGAAAATTTTTGTTGCATCCCAATTTTTGTATATTTTTCCAACTCTTAAAATGGTAACTTTTGTCATTACATCGTCTTGAACAATTAAATTTACAATATCCATTCCTTCCACAACGTGACCAAAAACAGTATGTTTTCCATCTAACCAAGGAGTTGCTTTATGTGTAATAAAAAATTGACTTCCATTCGTTGCTGGACCAGAATTTGCCATAGATAAAATTCCAGGACCAGTATGTTTTAAATCTGGATGAATTTCATCAGCAAATTTATATCCTGGATCTCCAGAACCAGTTCCAAGTGGACAACCACCTTGAATCATAAAATCTTTAATTACCCTGTGAAATTTTAATCCATCGTAATAAGGTTTTGAAAAAACTTTGTCTTTGTTTGTGAATTTCCCCTCAGTCAAACCAACAAAATTAGCAACTGTCATTGGCGTTTTTTCAGCTTCTAATTTAACAACAATTATTCCTTTAGTTGTTTCAAATTTCGCATACAAACCATCTTCTCTAGCTGGAGTTTTTTGAGCAAATAAATTACCAAAAACACTCACAGAAATTGATAATGCTAAAAATATATTTTTCATTTCTTCTTTTTATTGTTTAAAATTGTTACTAAATTTCATGTAAAAATAATCATTTTTTCTTTTACTCGAATTGCATAACAAAATAAATGCCAAAAATTCTTATATTCGCAATATGAATTCAAAAAAACCATTAATTTTAGTTACCAATGACGATGGGATTTTCTCCAAAGGAATCCGTTCTTTAGTAGAAGTTGCCTCTACTTTTGGTGAAGTTATTGTTATTGCCCCTGAGAAACCTCAATCTGGAATGGGACATGCAATTACAATAAACAACATTTTAAGAATGAATTCCTCCGATATTTTTGGAGAAATTAAAGCTTATACGTGCACCGGAACTCCAGTTGATTGCGTCAAATTAGGAATTTATGAATTACTGAAAAGAAAACCAGACTTATTAATTTCAGGGATTAATCACGGAGAAAATACAAGTACAAACGTGCTTTATTCGGGAACAATGTCAGCAGCTGTTGAAGGTGCGATGGAAAACATTCCTTCTATAGGCTTTTCTTTAGCTGATTTTAATTCTGATGCTGATTTTTCGCTTTCAAAATTAGTTGTGAAACAAACAATTGAAGCGGTTTTAAAAAATAAAATTCCACAAGGAACGTGTTTAAATGTAAATGTTCCTAAAATTACTATCGAAGAATATAAAGGTCTGAAAATTTGTCGTGCTGCACACGCATTTTGGGAAGACCGATTTGAAAAACGACAAGATCAATTTGGAAATACTTACTTTTGGTTGACAGGCGAATTCAATCACCAAGATAAAGGGGAAGACACAGATTTATTCGCTATGCAACATGGATTTGCGAGTATTGTTCCTATTCAATTTGATATGACGGCTTATCATGCTATTGGAGAATTAAATTCTTGGGAAATTTAAAATTCCAAAGAAATGATATTTAACTGTATTTTATTGAACGAATTTTAAAACGAATTGTACAAAGGAAAAAACAATAGAAAGATGAAATTTTTATACCTCATATTAAGTGTGATTTTTTGTACGCAAATTAATTCTCAAATTATTGGTCAAGAGCAAATTAGAACGACAAATTCTAATTCAAATAATTTTGAAACAAAAGAAGAGAAAGTAAGTGAGCAAGCCGATACAATTTCAAATGACTTAGAACTTTCAAAAAAAGTTAAGACAAAAAACATAGAACTTAAGGAGAAAAAATCTGCTGAAAAGCCTAGTTTAATAGAGAATAAAAATATTGAAGGAGTGAGCACGATGCCCGGTTCCACGAAAGTTTCGATTGAAAAACCTCAATCAATTGTTATTGAATCAAAAAGTGAAGATTTAGAAGATGTTGAAATCAGCACTGAATCTCAAAAAATACAAGATAAGTCTTTGGAAGATAATTTGAAAAATGCAAAAGATTTAGATATTCCTACAATAAATCAGGAAGGAAATTTACAGCAAGATCAAAAACAATTAGGAACGAGTTTTTTCAAATCAAAAGTTGCGGCAAATTCACAATCAACTCAACGTTCTCCGACGTATCAGCAACAAACAGAAATGCAAAATATTGTAAATCAATACAAAAAAACTGCGCCCAATTCTTTTGAATACCATTTTTATAAATATGTGGCTGGAAATTATAATGTGGGCTTAATTGAAGATTTGAATGAAGCTTTTAAATTAAATCCTAAAAATGTGGATGTTCAAATTCAATATGCTGCCTATAATTTTATAAAAAATGATGATGAGAATTTAAAGCAAAACTTAGACTTCTTGCTTGAAAATAAGAAAATTGAAAAAGAGGTTTTAATTTATGCAAAACATTTATTGGAAAGTGTTCCAACAAGTGGAATTTTGCTAACTCACGGATTTGATGATACATATTCTGCCTTGTATGTGCAAAATAACATGAATATTAGACCAGATGTACAACTAATTTCAATGGATTTTATGCAAAGTGAATATTACAGAAATTCACTAAAAAGTATTGGTTTTTCAATTCCAGTTTTTTTTAATATTGATGTTGATTTTTTTAAATCATTTTGCGAATTGAATAAAACTAAAAATCTTCAAATTAGTATGACTTTTCCAAAACCTTATTTAAAAGAAATTGAAGCGAATATTTCTGTTTTAGGTCTGACTTTGATTTATAGTGAAAATCCAATAAATTTGGCAGAAAGAAATGAAACGTATTTTAATGAGATGGAAAATAGTAAAATGATTTGCAATTTTTCTACGGAGAAAATGAAAAAGTTGTCTTCAAATTATTTACCTTTATTGATGAGTTTAAAAAAAGAATATGAAATTCAAGAAAATAAAACAAAAGTTCTTGAAATGAATAAATTAATTGACAAAATTAAATTCCAAGCTGGACTGATAAATATGAAATAACTATTTTGAAATAAATGCAGATTTTGCGCAAAAAATATAATACGTTTTCTGACGAAGAACTAATGAAACTCCATTCAAAAGGAGATAAGTTAGCCTTTGATGAAATTTATATGCGCTATTCAAAAGCAATGTTTTCATTTTTCAAACGCTTGTTGTGGCAAGATGTTGAAAAATCGGAGGACTTTGTACACGATTTATTTGCCAAAATTATTCAAAAACCAGAATCATTCGATCAAGAAAGATCTTTTAAGACATGGTTTTATTCAGTTGCAAATAACATGGTAAAAAACGAATATAAAAAGCAAGAAATTCGCAAAAACACCTCTTATCGCATTGAACCAAGCTTTGAGTCAAAAGATGAATCGAAAAATGTTTTTAGTGAAGTTCACGATACCATTTTTGGTGAAGCATTTGAAATTCAATTAAATGAAATGGACCAAAAACACAGTGAAGTTTTTAAACTAAGGCATTTTGACGGATTGTCTATCAAAGAAATTGCTGAAGTTTTGAATGCAAATGAAGGAACAATAAAATCGCGTTTATTTTACGCAACTAAGTATTTAGCTGAAGGCTTGAAAGAGTTCAATCCGGTTAATGAACTATAAATGAAGAGTGAAGAATTAAAAATTAAAAATAAAGAATTAATCAATGTGACATTAAGTCAAGTTCAAAACTAAATAAGCTCGACATGAAAGTGCAGAATAATGAATGATTAATTTAAAAAAATACTTTGTGAACTTTGCGAAACACTTTTGCGAACTTTGCGTTTAAATAAAATAATGCGTTAAAAATAAAACAATGGAAACACTAGATTTTGATACCGTTTTCTTAAAAAAATTCGTTGAACTTTCTTCCTTGGAAAAAGAGGAAATGAAAGATTTATTTTCTAACGAATATGAATTTAATCAAATGAAATTTACGTTAAATTCAATTAATAAAACCATTGAATCAAAAAATAACAACATTTCACCGTCCCTGGATGTGAAAAATCGATTGGACTCACTTTATGCTAGAACTTATCAAAACAAAGGTATTTTGTGGTATAATTCTATTGGCACATTTTTTATAAATGCTGATAAGAATTGGTACAACCAAAATCTAGTTCGCATTGCTGCCGTTTTTGTGGTTGTATTATCTGTATATCCTTTTTTAAATAAGTCAGAATTTGATTCAAAAGTTACTTTGAGTAAAAATGAACTTGAAGTAAAAAATAAATCCATTGAGAAAATTGCAACAAAAGAAAATACAAGTTCACCGCAAGAAGAACAAAATGATGTTCTTGATATTAATTCTGAAGAAGCGCAAGCAACAGTTTTAACATCTGCAAAGACAATTTCATTTGATGAAATGCCAATGCTGGCTGAATCTGATCTGTCCGCTAGTTCATCTGTGGAATTTGCTCATCCTGATGGAATCTTCAAAGAAGTTGAAAAAAGCACTGATAATCAATCTGTTTTTTCAGTAAAATCCAACCCAGGATTTTTAGATTTAATGACTGCAACTTATTGAGTTAAAAAAAAATAATTATCAAAAAAAAATCCCGTTCAAAATGTTGAACGGGATTTTTTTGTTAAATAAAATATGATTATTTAATTACACTAAATTTATCGCTTACTAATTTTTCTCCAGTCGCATTGTAAAGTGAATAGAAATACATTCCATCATTCAATAATGCAACATTTAAGTTTAGTTTTCCATTTTCAACTAAAAGATTATTGACAATCTTTCCAGTAAAATCTGTAATTGAAATTAATTTCACTTCTTCTGAAACCTCAAAATTAATAGATTGACTTGCAGGATTTGGATAAACTCTGATAAGATTTTCTACTTTTACTATTTCGTCATTTCCTACAAGTGATAATACAAATGATTGTGCATCTGTACAGCCATTTTGATCTGTTACAGTGACTACATAATTACCTACAACTGCTAACTGAAATAAATTTGAATTAGTAGAAGTAAATCCATTTGGTCCTGACCAAGAATAAGAAATATTACCTGTTCCACCTGTAACATTCGTAATAATTTCACTTACACCAACATTACCGTTAACCAATAATTGTTGTGGTTCAATAAATTCGTAAGATTCAGTAATAATACATGTTCCATTGGTTCCAGTAACAGAATAAAATCCACTTCCTATATTACTCAAAAGTATACCAGTCGCACCTGTATTCCAAGTAAAAGTATATGCTGTAATTGATGAAGTTGCAGTAACATTTAAACTACCATTAAGAGAACCATTACAAGAAATTGGTGTTACCTGATTAATTGTAATATTTGGTGCACCACTGCTACTTACTGCTGCAACAATTGTACTTTGACAATTACCATTAGTTACAAGAATTTCATAGTTTCCAGCAGGTAAAGTGTTCATAGTAAAACTATTACCAAATCCAGCGCCAGAAGAACCTGAAGTTGCTCCAGTCCAAGTGTATAAATAATTTGCGGCTGTTCCGCCAGTTACATTTAAAACAATAATTCCATTCGTTAAGCCACAAGCTGTAACATTTGTAATAGTTGGGGTAATTACAATTTCTGTAGGTGCTTGAAGTGTAGTTGTTGAAGTTAGATTACAAATACCATTTGATGCTGTAATAGTATATACTCCAGCTGTTAAATTTGTCAAAGTACTACTCGTAGAACCATTACTCCAATTAAAAGTATATCCAGAAATATCACCAACAGTTGCATATGAAACAGATCCGTCATTCATTCCGTAACAAGAAATTGGAGTGTTTGAAGTTGAAATTGTAGGTGAAGTTACGGATCCAATTGTGATTTGACTCGAACTTGAGAAACTACATCCATTATTTGTTACAGTTACATTATATGTTCCTGGAGCTAAATTAGTGATTGTGTAATCTGCAGCTTGATTTGGACCTGAAGTACCAGTTATTGTGCCGGTCCAAGAATAAGTGTATTGATTTGCAAGAGCACCTGTTCCTGAAGTTGAACAACTAATTTGTCCTGTGTTTGCACTACAGCTTTGTGAAGCTTGTGGCGTAAATACACTTGTAAAACCAGAACATCCAAGTGCAAAGTTCATTCTTACAAACGGAGCTTTGGCATTATCCTGGTAATGACCTACAGCACCACCAGCACCAAAAGGTCCATAATAATATGTCGAATAGTCATCTGCACCAAAGGTACTTGCACCTATGAATAATCTATTTGAATTATTAACTTTACTAACGTAAACGATGTATTCATTGCCTGCATTCAATTGAAGCGGAGCACTGAGTGGAATGTTTGTTACGATTCCGTTACCAATATTTCCTGCTGTAACAGTATAATTTGCGGATGCAATTTCTGTATTAAAACTAATCAAGTTAAAAACTTTAATTGTCACCGCCATACCTGGAGTTGTTCCAGTTTCAAATTCAACATCAAGTGAATATAAAGTCTCGTTATTGAAAATTTTATAGTAATTCCCAATAGCAACTTCATCATTAATGTTAAAACCAACTTTATCTGTTGAAGTATAGTCATGAGCATATACATTTGCTTGTGTTTTAAAACTTGCAGTTCCAGTATTATTTGAAGCAACATCATCACTTGGAAGAGTAAAAGTTACAACATAATTTTTATCAATTGCAGGAGTGAAATTAGTCGTTTTCCAAACATATTTTGTTTCACCAGCTAAAGCACTGAACGTTTGTGTTCCCGTATAAACATTTGAAGTACCATCATTGATCG
>CAMBRH010000179.1 GCA_945870115.1 Chitinophaga pinensis
ATACAAAAACATATATTTCCTTGGAATCGGTGGCATCGGAATGTCAGCCCTTGCTCGTTATTTTCATTCAAAAGGATTTAACGTTGCAGGCTATGATAAAACTCCTTCTCCACTAACTGATGAACTTCAAAAAGAAGGAATTTCGTGTCATTTTGAAGATTTTGGACCTTCAGTTCCTACACCTTATTCAAATAAAGAAGAAACATTGGTTGTATTTACTCCTGCAATTCCACAAAATTTAGGAGAATATTTACATTTAAAACACAATGGATTTACACTTTTAAAAAGAGCGCAAGTTTTAGGATTAATTACCCAAAACTCAAAAGGATTAGGTGTCGCTGGAACACATGGAAAAACAACTACAAGTACCATGTTGACGCACCTTTTAAATGAATCTCGTTTAAAATGTAACGCTTTTTTAGGTGGAATTTCATCTAATTTTTCTTCCAACTTTGTTTCTGATGAAAATTCAGAACTTACTGTAATTGAAGCAGATGAATTTGATCGTTCTTTTCTGCAATTGCATCCTTTTGCAACAATTATAACTTCTACAGATGCAGATCATTTGGATATTTATGGTGATGCAAAAACATTTTTAGAAGGATTTCAATTATACGCTAATCAAATTGATAAAAATGGCTTGATTGTGATGAAAAAAGGATTGGAATTATGTTCTGATACGAAAATACAAACCTATGCAATTAATCAAAAAGCTGATTTTGAAGGGAAAAATTTAAGAATTGAAAATGGAAATTTTTTCATGGATATTGTGTCCAAAGATTTTTCATGGAATAACATTGAATTAGGTTTGCCTGGCATTCACAATGCAGAAAATGCTTTGGCTTGTATTGCTTTGTGCACATTTTTAGGACTTGATGAAGCTGAAATCCGTCATGGTTTAAAAACCTTCAAAGGAGTAAAACGTCGCTTTGAATATAAAATTCGTACTGAAAAATTAATTTACATCGATGATTATGCGCATCATCCAACAGAAATTAAAGCTTTAGTTGATTCAGTGAAATTGATATATCCAGATAAAAAAATTACTGGAATTTTTCAACCTCACTTATTTTCTCGAACGAAAGATTTTATTGATGATTTTGCCAAAGAACTTTCCAAAATTGACGACTTGATTTTATTGCCAATTTATCCAGCTCGTGAACTTCCAATGGAGGGAATTACAAGTGAATTTTTATTATCTAAATGTACCAATTTGGTAAAAAATGTGTTATTACCACAGGAAGCAATTGAAAAAGTAAAAAGTATTGAAGAAGGCGTAATTTTAACGATTGGTGCTGGAGATATTGATAGAATTGTCAATAAAATCCAAAGTCTATTAATCGAGCAATCGAACAATCCAAAAATCTAGTTTGCATGAAAAAATGGATTAAAATAGGATTTTGGGTGATATTTGCAATCGCTGTTTTTGTTGGAATGAGTATGTCAAAAACTTCTCAAACGGATGAAACTTCTTCTAAGCCCAAAATTTTCATTCACGTTGATGGAGAAAATGCTTTTTTAACAGAAGATGAAGTTTACACACGTTTGACACGAAAGGGATTGGTTTATCAGTATCAAAAAATAGAAAAATTACCGGTAAAAAAAATCGAAGATTATTTGGAATCCATGTCTGAAATAAAAGAATGTAAAGTCTATGCAAACCTAGGTGGAACGTGGAACATTGATATTCAATTGAGAAAACCAATAGCTCGAATTTTCAATAATTTTGGTGAAACATTTTATTTAGATGATCTTGGTTTTCCAATGGCAACTTCACCTTTGTATACTGCTAGAGTTGTTGTAGTTACAGGAAATATTCCTGATCGAGCACACTCAAAATCGGTTGATGAAATTATTAACAATGATACCTTGAAAACTATTAAATATTTAGATGACATCTATCGAATTTCTAATTATGTTTGTAATGATCCCTTTTTAATTGCACAGATTGGGCAAATTCATCGCGAGAAAAACGGTGATTTTGTACTGATACCGCAGGTTGGCGGGCAAAAAATTATTTTTGGATCAGCAAATTCTGACGAAGAAGTTGCAAAGAAATTTAAAAAATTAATCGTTTTTTACAAAGAAGGTCTTCCTTTTGAAGGTTGGAATAAGTACGATTTAATCAATTTGAAGTTTGAAAAACAGATTGTTTGCAAGAAGGTAGAAGAAATGTAAGGGCGGATTGAATCCGCCAATTTAAAAAATAAAATTGTTTAAAAACTAATTTTTGGTTTTTAAACTTAATAACATAAGATTAAGATATGACACCAGAAAGTAACGGAAGAGCAGTAGTAGTAGGTCTAGATATAGGAACCACTAAAATTGCTTGTTTTATAGGTACGAAAAACGAACATGGAAAAATTGAAATTATTTCTATGGGGAAAAGTGAATCTTTAGGGGTTCAACGTGGTGTTGTTTCAAATATTAATTCAACTGTTGAATCAATTAAAAGAGCAGTAGATGAAGCAAAATCACGTTTAGACGGAAATTTAACTATTACAAATGTAATTGTTGGAATTGCTGGCCAACACATCAAAAGTTTGCAACATCGTGGAATTTACATGAGAAAACAAACTGAAAATGAAATTTCTCAAAAAGACATCAATGCCTTAATTGATGACATGCAACGTATTGCAATGCAACCAGGAGAAGAAATTATTCACGTGATGCCGCAGGAATATATTGTTGATAATGAACAAGGAATAAAAGATCCAATTGGAATGTCTGGTGTTCGTTTGGAAGCAAATTTTCACATCATTACTGGTCAAATTAATGCAGCAATGAACATTTCTAAATGTGTTCAACGTGCTGGTTTGGAAGTAAAGGAAATGGTTTTAGAACCGTTGGCTTCTGCTGAGGCAGTTTTGTCAGAAGAAGAAAAGGATGCAGGTGTAGTTTTAGTTGATATTGGTGGTGGAACAACGGATGTAGCAATTTTCCATGAAGGAATTATTCGTCATACACATGTAATTCCATTTGGAGGAAATGTGATTACTGATGATATCAAGGAAGGTTGTGCTATTATGAAAAACCAAGCTGAAAAATTGAAAATGAAATTCGGTTCAGCTTTAGCTAGTGAAAGTCAAGACTCTGAAGTTGTTTGTATTCCAGGATTAAGAGGTCGTGAAGCGAAAGAAATTTCTGTTCGTAATTTAGCAAGTATCATTCAAGCTCGAATGGAAGAAATAATCGAACACGTTTATTTTGAAATCCGTAATTCAGGATATGAAAAAAAATTAATCGCAGGTATTGTTGTTACAGGTGGTGGAGCACAGCTAAAACATATTTCACAATTGTTTGAATTTATTACTGGAATGGACACTAGAATAGGTTTTCCAACAGAACATTTGGGAAGCAACAATTCAATTGAAAACTTAACAAGTCCAATTTATGCAACTGGAATTGGTTTGGTAATCAAAGGTTTTGAAAGTAAAAAAAGAAATGAAGTTTTGACAGATGATGTAAAACTGAAAGTAACAAAAAGTATGAAAGTTAAAGGACACGGTGAACCTGATGGTGAAAAAGGAACCTTTTTCAAAACATTATTTGCTGGAACAAAAAACTTTTTCGCTGAAGAAGATTAGAATAAAAAAAGAATTTAATAAAAGAATCAATTAACATAAAATATAATGAACATGGAATTCGATATGCCAAAAGGAAATAATTCAATTATAAAAGTAATTGGAGTTGGCGGCGGCGGAAG
Source organism: Chitinophaga pinensis (assembly GCA_945870115.1). Taxonomy (GTDB): domain Bacteria; phylum Bacteroidota; class Bacteroidia; order Flavobacteriales_D; family Crocinitomicaceae; genus M2408. The sequence continues at coordinate 3,707 of CAMBRH010000179.1, forward strand.
TAACGCTGTCAATCACATGTATAACAATGGAATTAATGGAGTAGATTTTATCGTATGTAATACGGATAGACAAGCTTTAGATGTTTCGCCTGTTCCGACAAAAATTCAACTAGGTTTGAGTTTAACTGCTGGACTTGGTGCTGGTTCTATTCCAGAAATTGGTAAAAATGCTGCTGTAGAAAATATAGATGAAATTAGAGAATTACTTTCTAATGGAACAAAAATGGTTTTCGTAACGGCAGGAATGGGTGGCGGAACTGGAACTGGAGCTGCACCTGTAATTGCTCAAGTTGCAAAAGAACTAGGAATTCTTACTGTTGGAATTGTTACTGTTCCTTTTAATTTTGAAGGAAGAAAAAGACGCCAACAAGCTGAAGCAGGAATGGAAGAAATGCGTAACAGCGTTGATACACTTCTTGTAATAAATAATGAAAAATTAAGAGAAATTAGCGGTAATTTATCTTTAACAAACGCATTTGCTCAAGCAGATGATGTTGTTAAAACAGCTGCAAAAGGAATTGCTGAAATTATTTCTGTTACAGGAAATATCAATGTTGATTACGAAGATGTAAATACCGTATTGAAAAATTCTGGTGTCGCAATCATGGGTTCTGCAACTGCTGAAGGTGATAATAGAGCTATCGAAGCGGTTAAAAAAGCAATGATTTCTCCTTTATTGAATGATAATAACATCAATGGTGCGAAACATGTTTTACTAAACATCACTTTTGAGAATATTGAAGTTACGATGGATGAAATTTCTGAAATTACAGATTACATTCAAGACGAAGCAGGATCGACTGCTGATGTAATTTTTGGTTACGGAAGTGGAGCTGGTTTAGGTGATAAAATTAATATTACGATTATCGCAACTGGATTTAATTCTTCACCTTTTACGGGTTTTGATAAAGCACCTGAAAAAAAAGTGACGGTTTTAGAAGATGAGGTTAAAAATGAAATTGTAAATCCATTAAATAATCCTTTGCATAAAAATGCAGTGGAAGCAGTAAAAGTGGAAGAGCCTTTTTTAAAAAGTATCGTTGAAGTAACTGAAATTACAGCGAAAATTGAAACTCCAATTCAAGAGGTAAAATTAAATCTTTTTGAAGATGAAATAGTTGTAAAACCTGAAGAAAAAGTTGTTTCTAATGAAAATGCTTTTAATTGGGATATCAAAAAGGAAATTACTAAGGAGGAAGTAAATCCTTCAAAAGTTGTACTGAACTTAGATGATGAAGCTGATACAAAATTTGAATTAGAAAGTTCAAATGCAAGAACAACAATTTCACCGGAAGAACACCAACGTTTAACGCAAGAAAGATTAGATAGAATCAAAAAATATACTGCGAAACTAGGTAAAGTTGATGGAATTCATGAACTTGAACAAGAGCCAGCTTTTGTTAGAAGAAATATTCATTTGGACAATTCTGCACATAGTTCAAATTCTTCTGCTTCAAGATTTAATATCTCAACAGACGAAAATGGGACTTCCTTAAAAAGTAACAATTCATTTCTTCATGACAATGTTGATTGATTTTCAATTTTCATTTTAACAAAGAATACAAAATTTAAAATAAAATGACTTTAACAGAACAAATAAACGCAGACATTAAAACAGCAATGCTTGCGAAAGAGAAAGAAAAATTAACAGCTTTACGTGATATAAAATCTAAAATCATGTTGGAAGCAACTTCTGGTTCTGGGGAAGTAAGTGACGCAAATGTGCTTAAAATCGTAATGAAGCTACATAAACAGCGAATGGAGACGTATGCCTTATACAAAGAACAAGCAAGAGAAGATTTAGCTGAAGTTGAACTTTTTGAAGCAAAAATTATTGAAGCATATTTGCCACAAATGTTAACAGAAGATGAAATTAGAGCCGAAGTAAAAGCAGCAATAATTCAAACTGGAGCATCTGGCCCGCAAGAAATGGGAAAAGTAATGGGGGTTTTAAGTTCAAAGTTAGCAGGAAAAGCTGACGGAAAAATTATCTCAACTCTTGTAAAAGAGGAATTGTCAAAATAGGATCTATTCAAATCTCTATATATTATTTTAAATTACACTTTACAAAAAACCATCAGAAAAGTCTGGTGGTTTTTTTTGTGAATCAATATTCTTCTATTATTTTAAAAACGTAAAAAGGAATTTCATTCGTTAAAGTTGGATAAGATAAAATCATTTTTCCTGATTTTGATGTTTTGGATCTTCCTCCCAAAATAATTTCTATCGAAAAAGGATTATACCAAAAAATGGAATACATTTTTTGTTTTTTTAGATCTTCAATTTGAATCTGAGATTTTCTTTTTTCAGAATGTTGTGGTTTAATAATTCTTTTATCTCCGCAATATGTGAAATTTTCAATCATTCCAATTGAAGCATTGGTTTTATTATCTGTTGAAATTAGTGCTCGAACTCTTTTATTTTTACTAATTTTTTCTTTGCTTGCAGCTTTAAAATTTGCAAAATCGATGTCAGTTGTGAAAAATTTTATTGCTTTATAATTTTCAAAAGTATAAAAATCAATTTTTCTTAGATTTCGTGAGGTATGAAAAATTTCGTTCCAACTTTCCATCAAATAAATTAGTGAATCACAAATAATTTTTTCATCATCTAAAATAATTGCCCTTTTATCACCACTTCGTTCACAGGTAAATTCATATTCTCCTAATCTAATGATTTCTAAACCATTTATTTTTACGATTACATCATATTTCCATCTTCCATTCAAATTAGGGTAAAAGTGAATTCTAAATTTTGTTTTGGATTTTTTAAGCGAATCAGGATTTCGATTTAGCAAAAAATCTTCGTGATAAATGGCATGAATTCTTTTTAAAATCCCAATTGAATCATTTCTAAACTCTGCATAAATTTCAATTTCTTTTTTATCAAAAGGATTCAAAGTTTTTACATCTTTACTTCCGGCTAGAAAATCTGAAATTTGTTTGTGCAAAGAATCTGGAAGATTTACTCCCAATTCAATTCTTTCAAAAGTCTTAACTGTTGGATTTGAACTCACAGCTGGAACAATCCAATCTACAGCAAAACCTCTTTTTGGAATTTTTATTTGTGCATTTAGATTAAAAATGACACATAAAAATATTAATCCAATTATTCTATTCATAACTCAAAATTCATAACTAAACTAAATCCATACTTTCGATCCTTCCGAACAATTTTTGCAGATGTCTATTTTATTTCTTCCTGTTAAAATTTGCTGTCTAAAATTGGTATATTTTTTTGATTTCCAAATCGTGCTAAAATCTTCATTTATTGCTGAACCCAATTGTATAGTTGCATCTTTATCAAAACAACAAGGAACAACTTTTGCATCCCAAGTAAAAACGCAGGAAGACCACATTCTCCAGCAATGATTTCCAGTTTCTGCTTTTAATTTGTATGTACCATCTGCTTTTTTTACATAACGAGCATATTTTTCATTTTCTGGAATTAAGTCATTTCCATTTACATAATCATAAACTTGCGCCGATTTGAGACGAACTTCGTC
>CAMBRH010000180.1 GCA_945870115.1 Chitinophaga pinensis
AAAAATTAACCATATAAGGAATATTAGGACTTTTAAGAATATAAAATTTTAAAAAACATAAACAGTAAATTTTAAAAAATGGAAAAAATCACAATTCAAGTAACTGTTAATTCTCCAATCGAAAAAGTATGGAAAATTTGGACTTCTGCTGAAGATATTAAGCAATGGAACACTGCTTCGGATGATTGGCACACTACTAATGCTGAAATTAATTTAATAGTCGGTGGAACTTTTTCATCCCGTATGGAAGCAAAGGATGGAAGTTTTGGTTTTGATTTTTCAGGAAAATACACTGCTGTAAAAACCAATGAATTAATCGAATACACGATGGATGATGATCGTACTTGTGTAATTAATTTTGAAGATAAAGGAAATGAAACATTAATTATTCAAACTTTTGAAGCGGAAACTGAAAACCCGATTGAAATGCAAAAATTTGGCTGGCAAGCAATTATGAATAGTTTTAAAAAATACGCTGAAAGTAAATAATAATTACAAATTGGCAGATTGCAAATTACAGATTGCTTCGCTTTCGATAAAATTAATTTGAAAGCGAAGAATCTTGTCAATCTTCTAATTTTCACAATCTGCAATCAAACTAATAAGATGGATAAATTTTTTGAAGAAACGGTAAATCAAGCTAGAAAAGGATTAGCTGAAGGCGGAATTCCAATTGGAAGTGTAATTGTACATAATGGAGAAATTTTAGGAAAAGGTCACAACAAAAGAATCCAAGATGGAAGCGTGATTTTGCACGGTGAAATGGATGCCTTGGAAAACGCTGGAAGACAAGAAGCCAAAATTTACAAAGAATCCACTTTATACACAACGCTATCTCCTTGTCCAATGTGTACAGGAGCGATTTTACTTTATGGAATTCCAAAAGTTGTGATTGGAGAAAATAAAACTTTTATGGGTTCTGAAGAATTATTAAGAAGCCATGGAGTAGAAGTAATTGTTCTAAATGACCAAAATTGCATCAATTTAATGGAAAATTTCATTGAGAAAAATCCAAAATTGTGGAACGAAGATATTGGGGAAGAGTAATGAGTGTTGAATTATGAGTTATGAATAAAAATTGTTTTCCATTCATAACTCAACACTCATAATTCATAACTTTTTTTAACAGTATAAACAGTAAGAAAATTGTTTTTCTGTGTGTTCAAAATTTTGGCTCTCTTCGTAAATTTCTTCTAAAATTGCTTGCAAAATTTCCGGGTAAAATGCTATTAATTGTTCGTGAGAAATTTCTCTTGCTTTCATCACAAAAGGATTATTTTTGAAATTTACAAATGAAATAATTCCACTTTCTTTGACAACTTTTCCATGTTTTTTGTAGTACAAAAAGATGTAAGTTAACAATTGAAAAAAGTGCTTTGTTTCTTTACATGATGTTATTAAAAATTCAAGTTCAGTTCCAGCAAATTTTGGTCTCATACTTTCGACGTCTTTTTCTGAAACTTTTCCTGTTTTGTAATCGATAATTCTAAAATTTCCATCAATTGAATCCAATCGATCGACATACCCTTTTAATTTTATTTTTTTTATTTCACCAAAAACTTCCACTTCAAAATCTGCTTCCAAACTCATTTCCAAACCTTCAATAAAAAGCAAGGCTGTTGGATTTTGTTTGAAAAACAATTTTTCTGATTTCAAAAATTGTTCTGTTAATTCGATTGACATCGAATAGCTCAAGAAATTTTTTCCTTTCATAAAGGCTTCTTCTTCCCCGTTAAAATGCTTTTTGAAAGCTTGAAATAACCTCGGACGAAAGGTATTTAGCATAAAATCAATGTCTTTTTCCATCAAATTTTTTGCTTTTCCATCCAGTTTTTCTCGGTTAAATGGTTCGAACAATTCTTCCAAAACACTGTGGATAATTGTTCCAAAAGTATTGGATTCCATTTCTTCTTCTACTTTTTCTTCTTCCCCAAATTTTAGAACATATTTATAGTAAAAGTCTAACGGACAAGCAAAAAATGATTTTAGCATGGACGCTGAAGTTCTAGAAGCAAAAAGATCGTCCAATTTTTCATACAATTCGATTGTCTTTTCTATTGACTTTTTGCTAACAATTTTCTCTTCTTGAACTAAGGTGTAATCTCTTTTTACAAGTTTAATAGTTGGATTTGTTTTGATTAATTCCAATTCTAACTGAGCGATATACCTGCTTTTTTCTGTAAAGCCCAAACCATCAGCTCCATTATGAAATGTAATTGTCATTTCTTCGCAGTGATGCAACAAGCGGTAAAAATGATGTGCAAAAAGTCCTTGCTTATCTCTCGGAGATGGCAAACCGTAAAATTTCCTTAAATCCATTGGAATCAAGGTTTGAATTGGATTTGTAGGAGGCATTTTTCCTTCGTTTAATCCAATAACAATTATTTTTTTGAAATCTAAAAGTCGTGTTTCTAAAAGTCCCATGATTTGTAAACCTTCAATTGGATTTCCGTAATAAGCGACGCTTTCACTTGTCCATTCTTGCTGAAAAAGAGTTTTAAAACTCCGCAAGGACATTTCTGGAAATCCTTCTAAAACACAATTTTGAAAATCAATTATTACTTCATCAAAACGTTGAACAATCGCTTTTTCTAATTTATTTATATCGTTAATTTTAAATTCATTGAATAAAATTTGATTCAATTGACGAATAATTTCAATTGCTTTTGCGTACGAGTTTTCCCAAGGAGTATAAAGTAATCGCAAAATTAAATCTAATTTATCCGAAATATTCACTTTTTCCGGCGATTGAAAAACAATGTTTTTTGCACGAATTGTTTTTTCTCTTTGGTGTAAAATTTTCTGTTCTTCTGGGTTTAAAATTTCATTTATAAACGGATGATTCCAAATGCTAAATAAATCTTTATAGTAAACCGTTACACGTTTATAACGTTGAATTCCTTCTTGAATGTTAAAAATTAAATCCACCCAAGTAATCAAAGCACTTGATTTCAAAGGCAAACCAATTGTGATGTTTGCTTTTTTTACCGTTTTCGGTATATTTTGTAAAAGTGGAATAATTAAACTTTCGTCAGCTAATAAAATCAATGTTTGATTCAATTCTTCCTCACTTTTTTGAGCTAAAATTGTACTTGCAACTTTCACTTGTCCAGTTGCTTGCGAACACGAAATTAATTCAATTTTTTTTGAGGAAGTAGAAAGAATAGAGTTAGATTTTATCAATTCTTTTTCGCCTAAAAATTCAGCAAATTTTCGGATAAATTGTCCTGCTTCATGGTTTTTATCATTGATATAAAAATCATCGGTATCGAATAAAATTTCTGCCCTTCCCAAACGGTTAATTTGCCTGAAAATTGTCATTTCAGCCAAAGACAAAGCGTTAAAACCTGCAAAAAGGAAATGTGTATTTTTATTTTCCTTGAAAACCAAATCTATTTCTGAGGCAATTTTATTGTAAACTTCACCTTGAATACAAGCGTTTTGCTTTTGCAGTTTAAGTTTTAATTCCTTGAAATAATGAGGTAATCTTTCCCAAAAAGCCAAATATTTTTGTTGACTTTCAGTTAATTCTTCAGAATTAAAACTCCAATTTTCAATTTCTTTAACGTCTTTTAAATTCCTGAAAAGTTGATTTGAATCAACTAAATAACGTTCAATTTCATCAAAATCACTTAATAAAATTGTTCCCCAATTTAAAAATTCATCGAATGTTTTTTCAATATCATTTGCTGGATAATTTTGATGAATTTCAAATAAATTTAAAAGTAAACGTGTTTTGTCAATTACAACTTTTTCTGACAAAGAATTGATCCAATTGTTAATCGTAACAATTTTCGGAGCAAAAATCGGTTTATTGACATGCTCAAAAAGTGCTTTTTGTACGTATTGTTTTGCTCGTTCGGAAGGTAAAACAACAATCCAATCTTGCAATGGAGTTTTACTCTCGATTAGTGTTTGGGCAATTTGGTCAACGAATTTTTGCATGGAATAGATAGAAAGTATAAAGATAGAAAAAATCTTGGTTTTTTATATCAAATCTATTCCACTCACAAAAATTGTTTTTTCAATTTTTGGTTTTTTTGAATCATCAAATTTTGCAACAACATCAACAATCGGATTTCCTAGAAAAAGTTTGAAAATTCCCCAAGAGATTTTTTTGTCTAAATGATTTAATTTGTCTTTTTCATCAATCCACCAAAGCATTAATTTGTACTTTTCTTTGGCTAAAATTCCTTCAAAAAGTTTAGATAGACTTTCAGGATTATTGTCTTTGCAAAATACCATATCCGGAACAAGAAAACGATAATCTTTAGGATTTAATAATTTATTTAAGATTGGAATATATGGAATAATCTTAACCAATGTTTTTCCAAATTTCCCTGGTAATGATTCAATTCTCCAACGAGCTTTTTGAATTCTTGCAGAACAAATTATTTCTCCATGTTCATTTTTTAAAGCATAAATTTTTGTTCTTTTCGGATGAAAATTTGTATAAAATAAATTCTTCTCAAATTTTGAATTCAAGCTTTGAACTTCCTCTAAATCAACAATTTCTTCTAAATTTGCAACAGATTTTGGCTTTAACCTTGAAAAAGAATGTGTTTTTAATTTTCCAATTGTTTGAAAACCGAAATTTTCACACATAAATTTACTACGCACATTTTTTGGATCAATGTACGCATAAAAACAATCATTTTCAGACTTTAAACTTTCTTCAAAAAAATCATTAATTGCCGTTTTTAGATTGGATTTTTTAGTTTTATGTGATATGTTTTGTGCTTGAAAAATTTGTTCAAAAGCAAAATAACGAATGTACCAATTTTTTTCTCTTTTACAAAAAGTTACATTTCCCAAAACGGAATTATTTCGCTCCAAAGTCAAAAACAAAGGATTGTCTAAATCATCAATTATTTCGCTTGTATTCAAGTGTTGATAGCGAGCACCATTTGTTCCCAAGGTTGTTTTTTGAAGTAAATCTAAAATTGATTTATTCCAAGAATTTCTAAAGAAAAATGGTGCTTTAATTTCCATCTTTCCTTTATTTACAAAGCATGTTTAACGATTTGTTCTATTTCATCGTAAGTCAAATCTTGTCTTTCTCCCGTGTTATTCCAGCCTCTTTCTTCAAAACGTTTTCTGATTTCTGCAACAATATCGCCTGAATCGTTTGTATAATCACTGATTTTTGTACCAATTCCAAGTGACTGAAAAAAGTTTTCTGTTTTCACAATTGCTTCTTTTGCAATCGCCAAATCATCACCTGATAAATTCCAAACACGTTTCCCGTATTGCGTCAATTTTTCCTTTTTATTCTCAAATTTCACTTCGTATAAACGAGGAGCAATTATCGCCAAAGTTCGCGCGTGATCTATTCCAAAAATTGCTGTCAATTCATGTCCAATCATGTGAGTTGCCCAATCTGTTGGAACTCCACAACGTAAATTTCCGTTCAAAGCATGATTTGCACACCACATTAAATTAGAAGCAAATTTATATGACGCTGGCTTTTTCATTACCTCATCAGAAATTTCAATTAAAGTTGAAAGAATTCCCTCAGCTTCTCTTTCTTGCAATAAATTATCGGTTGGATAAGTCAAATATTGTTCTAAAGTGTGCATGAAAGCATCAACAATTCCATTTGCGATTTGTCTTTTTGGTAAAGTTGAAACAACTGTTGGATCTAAAAATGAGAATGTTGGGAAAAATAATGGTCCGCCCATTGTGCGCTTTTCTTTTAATTCACTTCTGCTAATTACAGCACCACTGTTTGCTTCAGAACCTGTTGCTGGCAAAGTTAAAATTGTTCCAAATGGAACCGCTTCTGTAAATACGTAACCATCTTTTCTCAACAAAACATCCCAAGGATCATTTTTATAATGAACCGCACCAGAAATAAATTTCACACCGTCAATTACTGATCCACCACCAACTGCCAAAATAAATCCAATGTTTTCTTTTTGAATTAATTCTACTGCTTTTAGTAAAGTTGTAAACTCAGGATTTGCTTCAATTCCTTTGAATTTAAAAACTTCAAAATCGAGTAAGTTTTTTTCTATTGAATTCATTAAACCAGAGGATTCAATACTTCCACCGCCATAAGCGATTAGAATTTTAGATCCTGAATAGAACTTTTTAATGTAGCTTGCAAGTTTTTCTAATTGGTTTGAACCAAAGATAATTTGTGTTGGGTTTTGTATTTCGAAATTGAGCATAACATTTAAATTTTTATTTTTTTCTCTTTGAAAATCATTTTTAGAATTGGATTTGCAATTACAACCAATATTATAACAACAGAACCTATGTAAAATTGTTTACTTAATAATTCATGTTCATGCAAAATAAAAATTGCCAAAATCATGGTATAAATTGGTTCTAGATTTATGCTTAAAGATACCGTAAAAGTTCCTAGTTTTTTGATTAATTCGATACACAATAAAAAAGCGACCGAAGTGCACAAAATTCCCAAAAATAGTAACCAAGCAAAATCGCTCCAAGTCATCACAAAAAGTTCAGCATTGAATCTTCCGTTATAAATCAAAACTCCAGTCAAAACAAGTAAGCCCATAAACATTTCATGCAAAGTGATAGCAGAAGCAGGAACGTTTTTTGCCAATTTTGCGTTAAATACATTAAAACACGCTGCCGCTAAAGCTGAAATTAATCCATAAATAAGTGCTTCAAAATCTTTTGCGGAAAAATTCGCTGAAACAATGTAAATTCCGTAAATTACAATTATTCCTAGGATAAATTCTATCCAAGAAAATTTACGTTTCATGACTAAAGGTTCCAACCACGTAACATGCAAAGTTGCTGTTGATAAACACAAAATTCCTAGCGAAGCAGTTGAAAGTTGAATCGAAATATAAAATGTAATCCAATGAATGGCCACAAAAACACCAACTCCTAATGCTCCCCAAAAATGTTTTTTGGATTGAATTTTCATCGGCATTTTTAAGATTCTAAGTCCAATAAAAAGAGAGACTAATGCAACCAAAATGCGATGCCAAACTAATTCAAGCGCATCCAAATGGATTAATTTTCCTAAAATTCCTGTAAAACCCCAAACAAAAATAATCAGGTGTAATAGAATATAAAATTTGAATTTTTGGAACATTTATGAATTTACACTAAAAATTAAAGGCTCCAATATTCTAAGTCTTTAATTTTATTTCTAAAAATTCCCTTTACATCAATAAAAACACCTTCTTCATCTTTTAATAACGATTTGAAGTCATTT
>CAMBRH010000181.1 GCA_945870115.1 Chitinophaga pinensis
CAAAAAAGATAAGGATAATTGGCGTTTTATATTTAGTAAGAAACTGAAATTATTACATTACGAAAAGGGGTAATGTTCCAAATGGTGCTTTTGAATTTATATATTTGAAAAGTAATTATTACCTCAATTCTTCCAAACCTACACCAAAATAATCTGCTAACTTACAAAGTGTTGTATAGCTGATATCTCTCTGCAACATCGGCGCAAAACTGATACAAAACTGTACGAATATTTGGACAAACTGATTTTCAGCTCTTTACTCAAACTCAATTTGAATGAAATTTAAAATTGAGTTTGAGTGAAAATTTAAAGTCTAAACGTAAAAAGCGAAAAAAATATATAAATTAAAAATTTTGTTATTCTAAAATTACAAAGATATAAAGTACAAATATGAATTTGCCACTAAATTAAATTTTGAATATTATTGCGTTAGCAAAGGTTTATTTTCAAAAAGATAGCAAATTTAAACGAAACAATAAAAATGACTTGATTGCTTTTCTGGTTTCAAAAACAAAAATCTACTGAACAACGAAACTCGTTTTTATTATATTACATGCGGTTTTTTCTACTTTCTTCAATTTCTTCTGAGAACATTTTTTTGTTAGGTATCTCACAATCCAAAACTTGTTGAGCTGTTAAACCTTGATGATCTCCAGGATATCTTTCATTGTTGTAATATTCCCAAGCTACCGCACGATTTTATCGTGTGGTTTTATAGAAAAACATATTAAACGCCTTGGTTTGACCCCCAATCCCGCACGATTCCATCGTGTGGTTTTTTTAAAAAAATTAATACTAATAATTAAAAAAATATTCCCCTAGCTCCCGCACGATTCCATCGTGTGTTTTTTTTAAAAAATTAATACTAATAAATTAAAAAAATATTCACTATCTTTATTCTATGAGTAGAAATTACAAATTTCATAATCCTGAAGCTGCTTATTTTGTAAGCTTCGCAGTTGTAGAGTGGTTAGATGTTTTTACTAGGAACGAATATAAAAATATACTAATAGACAGTTTGCATTATTGCCAAAAGGAAAAAGGAATGGAAATTTATGCATGGTGCATAATGACCAATCATGTTCATTTAGTTTTTAGAAGTATAAAAGTTGAAAAACCTGAACTTTTATTGGGCGATTTTAAACGTTTCACTAGTAAAGCTGTTGTAAAAGCAATTCAAGAAAATCCAAGAGAAAGCAGAAAAGAAGTTTTGTTGAAACAATTTCAACTTGCTGCAAGAAAATCATCCAATGTAAAGAACTTTCAATTTTGGAGACACGACAATAAACCAATTGAACTTTGGAGTAATCATCTTATTTTCCAAAAAATAAACTATATCCATAGAAATCCAGTAGAAGCTGGATTGGTTTTTAAAGCAGAAGATTATGTTTATAGCAGTGCTATTGATTATGCTGGAGAAAAAGGAATTTTGAATAATGTTGTAGTTTGTAAATGATGGAATTAGATTTTAAATACTCATGCAGAAACGATGGAATCTTGCGTTAGCGCAGGGTAGCTGAGGGATAATTAAAAATATTTATCCAGAAGCGATTGAGTTCCTTTCCATTCGCCCATTAATCTTTTATCTACAACAATATAAAAAAAATATCTTGTAACTTTTTTTTATTAAAAGGTCTATCAATTATATAACAAAAACCTAATGCCCCAATTTACCTTCCCACTTACTCACAGCACTTGTAGCTAACGCATTTCCTACAACATTTGTCATACTTCTTGCCATGTCGCAAAAATGATCTATAGGTAAAATTAAAGCGATTCCTTCAGGTGGAATTCCAAACATGGAACAGGTTGCAACAACAACAATTAAAGAAGCTCTTGGAACACCAGCAACACCTTTACTTGTTAGCATTAAAACTAAAAGCATGGTTAATTGTTTTTCAATGGGCATGTCAATTCCATAAACTTGCGCAATAAATACACTTGCAAAAGTCATGTACATCATACTTCCATCTAGATTGAAGGAATAACCTAAGGGCAAAGTAAAAGAAACAATTTTATTGTCGCAGCCAAAACGCTCCAATTCTTCCGTTAATTTTGGAAAAACGGCTTCACTACTTGTGGTTGAAAAGGCAATTAGCAAAGGATTTTTGATTCTTTTTAATAATGTCCACAAACGTTTTCTCAAAATGGCATAACCAACTGAAAGTAAAACGACCCAAAGTAAAGCAATTCCGATGACAAAAGCAATCAAATAATTTGCATAGAGTGAGAAAATATCAAATCCATAAGTTGATACTGCTGCTGCCACTGAACCAAAAACACCAATTGGGGCAACCCACATGATGTAACCAACCATTTTTAGCACAACATGAGAAATTGCGTCTAAAGCTTTTATTACTGGTTCACCAACCTTTCCAATGGAAGATAAAGCTATTCCAAAAAAGATTGAGAAAATAACGATTTGTAGGATTTCATTTGTCGCCAAAGCTTCAAATAAACTTTTTGGTACGATGTGTTTCACAAATTCTTCTAAAGAAAAAGCTTGTGTTTTCTCAACCAATTCTGCAGCTGAAGAAAGGTTTTGCATGTCGATATCTAAACCGACTCCAGGTTTCATCCAGTTTACCAAAACCAAACCTAAAAGTAAAGAAACCAAAGATGCAGTAAAAAACCAAGCCATTGCCTTCGCTCCTACTCGACCAACCATTTTCATGTCACCCATTTTTGCTATTCCAACAATTAAGGTTGATAAAACCAAAGGTGCAATAATCATTTGCACCAAACGAATGAAAACTGTACCTAATAATTTTATGTTTTTAGAAAAACCCTCAATGCTTTTCGGATGAAATTCATGAATATATCCACCAAAGGCAATTCCTAAAACCAAACCGATAATAATTGCAATAAATAATTTATTATTTTTCATGAAACAGTATTTTCTAAATTCGTAATTTTCCGTGAAATTAGTCTAAATTTTTATTTTTTTCTATTCTAAGGGAATAAATTAGTTAAATTAGCGTTTAAAATTGTGATTTTATCCTTCTTACTTTCAAAAAATAACAGAATTCAAATGAAAATATTTCTTTTTTTACTTGTTTCATCAATAAATATTATCACTTTTTCTCAAGAAAAAAGAACAATTTCAGGTTTCATCACAAACGAAAGTACTGGCGAAAAATTAATCGGTGCAACAATTTATGATACGGTTTCTAAAAAAGGAGCAGGAACAAATGAATATGGGTTTTTCAGTTTAACAATTCCTGCAAAAGATGCTTTTATTCGAGTTTCTTATTTCGGATTACAAACAAAATATACGCTTTGTGCCAAAGGAAGAAATGATTTGAATGTTGCGCTTGAAGAAAAAGTTCAAAACTTGAAAGAAATAACAATTACAAGCGAAGGCTCCAAACGAACAGTAGAAAGTACAAATGCAGGAACAATTGAATTACAACTTGATAAAGTAGAAAAATTGCCCTTAATATTAGGAGAAAAAGATGTTTTACGCGTTTTACAATTGCTTCCTGGTGTAAAATCTGGTGGTGAAGCCTCAAGTGGAATCTATGTTCGGGGCGGTGGTCCTGACCAAAATTTAATACTTTTAGACGGAGTTCCAATTTACAATGCTTCCCATTTATTTGGTTTCTTCTCCGTTTTTAATTCAGATGCATTATCAAACGTCACTTTAATAAAAGGGGGATTTCCAGCAAGATATGGAGGAAGAGCTTCTTCCGTTTTGGACATGAGAATGAAAGAAGGAAACATGAAAAATTACAATGTTGAAGGGAATGTTGGAATTATTTCAAGTAGGGTATTAGTTGAAGGACCAATCAAAAAAGACAAAACCGCATTTTCGTTTAGCGCTCGTAGAACCTATCTAGATTTATTATACCGTCCATTTTTATTAGCAAAAAAAGTAGATGGAGGATATTTTTTCCATGATTTCAACACAAAAATTCACCATAAAATAAATGCAAAAAATCACATTTTTGTAAGTGGATATTTTGGTTTAGACAAAGTTTTTGGAAAAGATAAGGGCAATGATAATAATTATGATTCTGAAGGGAATTTATACAAAACAGAATTTGGAGCAAAATTACAATGGGGCAATTCAATTGGCGCAATCAGATGGAATCATATCATAAATCCAAAATTATTTTTAAATTCTACTGTAACTTTTTCAAAATACAACTTTGTTATTGGCGCTGATCAAACTGATGAAACAATATTCACTGATGGAACCAAAGAAAGTCAAAAACAAAGTATAACTTATAATTCAGGTATTAAAGATTGGGCTTTAAAAACCGATTTCACCTATTTCCCAAATCCAAATCACAACATAAAATTTGGAGTTTCAGAAACATATCACACTTTTGAACCAGGAATAACATACATTGATTTTAATATTGGAAACCAACAACTTGATACAGCCATTGGCTCTAATTTTCAATACTCTCATGAAATAAGTCTTTATGCTGAAGATGATTATAAAATTAACGACCGTTTAAAAATAAATTTTGGTCTACATCACGCAATCTTCCTGACTGGCGGAAAAACGTATCAGGTTCTTCAACCAAGATTTAGTGGCAATTTTATGTTAGATGAAAATTCTAGCATCAAATTAGGTGTTTCACGTATGGCGCAATTTTTACATCTCCTATCTAATTCTGGAATTGGTTTACCTACAGATTTATGGGTTCCAGCTACCAAAACAGTAAAACCAGTTCTTGCAAATCAAATCAGCTTAGGTTATTACAGAGAGTTTTCAAAACAATATAATTTTTCGGTAGAAGGATACTACAAAAAAATGGAAAACCTAATTCAATATGAAGAAGGTGCAGATTTCTTGGCTGCAAGTGAAGATTGGCAAGATAAAATTGTTGTTGGTCAAGGCTGGATGTATGGAGCAGAAGTTTTTATAGAACGAAAAAAAGGTAGATTGACAGGATGGATTGGCTATACTTTGAGTTGGTCTGAAAGACAATTCGACGAGTTGAATTTTGGAAAAAAATTCTTTTACCGTTTCGACAGAAGAAATGACTTAAGTGTCGTTTTAACTTATGATATCAATGAATTTTGGGATTTAGGAATGGTTTTCGTTTATGGAACTGGAAATGCTGTAACACTTGGCTCTCAAAGTTACTCAGTAGCTCCTAGCTCTTTGTCAGGTTTATACTATCAATATAATGGAATTACAAATTTTGAACAATTAAATGGATACAGAATGCCCTCATATCACCGAATGGATTTTGGTGCAAATTACAAAAAAAATAAAAAATGGGGTCATTCAGTCATTTCATTTTCAGTTTATAACCTATATAACAGACAAAATCCTTTTATCATTTACCAAGGTTTAAATAAATCCAACAATCCTGCTTTGATTCAGATTGCATTATTTCCAATGATTCCATCAATTAGTTGGAAATTCAAATTTGATTTTGAAAAAATTAAGAAAAATAAATTAGAAAAAATTTCAAACAATACTGAAAATGAAAAATAAAATTGTTTTAATAAAGTATTCTTTACTTTTAACGCTTTTAGCTTTTATTTCTTGTGAAAAAGAAATTCAATACAAAGGTGAAGGAAAAGATCCCGTTTTGGTTTTAAATGGAATAACTGAAAATGATTCCACTTTTAAGATTTATTTGGAACGAAGTTATTTCTTTCTAAGTAATGAATCTCAAGGGGATAAATACATTAAAACTGGCGCAACAGTGACATTAACAAATTTGTCAAGTGGGGAAATTTTCACAATGACAAACTCAACCATAGATAACAAATATGAATTTCCATTTATTACCAATCAAAATGTCAAATTTAAAATTGATGTATCTCATCCAGATTACGAATCAATTTCGTCAGAAATGACAACTGTTCCAAAAATTTCTTTAATTGATGTTGACACAAGTTCTTTTGAAACTGATTATGGTACTCGAAAAAAAGCCATATTAAAATGGAATGATCCCGTAGGAGAAAATTATTATTTTGTGAAAGTTTCAACTTTCAATCCTGATGCTAATTACAAAATTGAATATTTTTTCTCTTGCTTAGACCCAGTTTTTGAGGATGGTGGAAGTTCAATTGAAGGACCAAATGAATATTCTGAAATATATTTTACGGATAAATTATTTAATGGAAAAGAAAAAAAATTAGAAATAGATTTTTACTCCTATCCTGTTGATTCTGCGCAAAGCACTCCGATTTATACTTATAAATTAATAAGTATGAACAAGGAAACTTATCAATATTTTATCTCACTTAACAAGTTTTCTAATGCAGGTTTTTTTACAGAACCTGTAAAAGTATTTTCCAATATCAAAAATGGATTTGGAATTTTTGGTTCAATGAATTATTCACAAATTGTGAAATAATTCAAAAGTTTGTCCAATTGTTTTTTAACTTTGCCAGATGCAACGTTATGCTTTCGAAATTCAATATCACGGTTTAAATTATGCAGGTTGGCAACGTCAGCCTAATGATATTTCTGTGCAAGAAAAAATTGAGGAAGTTTTAAATAAATTATTCAATTCAGATTCAATTTCAATCATAGGTTGTGGTAGAACTGATGCTGGCGTTCATGCACATTCATACTTTTTCCATGTAGATTTACTCGAGAAATATGAATTAGAAAATTTAACATTTAAAGTAAATCGCATTTTACCAATGGATATTTCGGTTGTAAAAGTCACAAAAGTTAATGAAGATTTTCATGCCCGTTTTGATGCTCGACAAAGAGTTTATCGTTACTTTATTACAAAAAAGAAAAATCCATTTTCCAATGGTTTAAGTTTACTTTTTACAAAAGATTTAAATCTTGAAAAGATGAATCAAGCATGTGAATATTTACTTGGAACACAAGATTTCACTTCATTTTCTAAATTACACACTGATGTAAAAACAAATATTTGTACCATTAAACATGCTTTTTGGAAACAAAATAATGAAAATGAACTTTATTTTGAGATATCAGCAGATCGTTTTTTGAGAAATATGGTTCGTGCAATTGTTGGTACATTAATTGAAGTTGGTCTCGAAAATATTTCAATTCATGAAGTGAAAAATATCATCGCTCAAAAAAACAGAAGTGCTGCAAAACATTCTGTATCAGCTCACGGACTTTTTCTTTGGGAAATTTACTATCCAATTTTTCCATGCTAAAAAGT
>CAMBRH010000182.1 GCA_945870115.1 Chitinophaga pinensis
AAGGCAGATCAAAGCTTTCAAATTGGTGATGAAAGTGAGCCTCTAAAACCATACCTAGATATTGAGACAATTATTCAAATTGCAAAGAATAATGAGGTTGATGCCATCCATCCTGGATATGGATTTTTATCAGAAAATGTCAATTTTGCTAAAAGATGTAAGGAAGAAGGAATTATTTTTGTTGGCCCATCAGCCGAAGCAATGGAACAATTAGGAGATAAAGTTGCTGCCAAAATAGTTGCAAAGGCTGTAAATGTTCCACTTATTCCTGATAGTGATATTAAATTGACCACGCTTTCAGAAGCTGAGACAGAGGCCTTTCGTATTGGATACCCCGTAATGTTAAAAGCTTCCGCAGGTGGAGGTGGAAGAGGAATGCGTGTAGTTCAAAATGAGCTCGAATTAAAAAATTTATTTTATGACGCAAAAAATGAAGCTTTAAAAGCTTTTGGGGACGATACGGTTTTCATTGAAAAGTATATCGAAAATCCAAAGCACATTGAAGTACAAATTTTGGGCGATAATCACGGGAATATCGTTCATCTTTTTGAAAGAGACTGTTCTGTTCAACGAAGATTTCAAAAAGTAATCGAAATTGCACCTTCTATATTACAGCAAGAAACCAAAGATAAATTATATCATTATGCGATACAAATTGCTAAATATGTAAACTATAGCAATGCAGGTACAGTAGAGTTTTTAGTAGATTCAAATGAAAACATTTATTTTATTGAGGTAAATCCACGTATTCAAGTTGAACATACGATTACGGAAGAAATTACAGGCATAGATTTAGTTCGATCTCAAATCATAATTGCGGCAGGACACCCTTTATCACATAGTCAAATTTTTATTAATTCTCAGGAAGACTTGAAATGCAATGGTTGGGCGATTCAATGTAGAATTACAACTGAAGATCCTGAAAATGATTTTAAGCCTGATTTTGGAACCATTGTCGCTTACAGAAATGCGGGAGGATATGGAATTCGACTTGATGAAGGAAGCAGTTATTCTGGTGTGAGAATTTCCCCATTTTTTGATTCGATGCTGGTAAAAGTGTCGGCAAGCGGCAGAACTTTAAAAGGAGCATCTCAGCGCTTAAAAAGAACCTTACAAGAATTTAGAATAAGAGGTGTAAAAACAAATATTCCATTCTTAATCAACGTAATGGGGAACGAAACTTTTCAACTTGGAAAAGCGAATGTGGGTTTTATTCCTTCAAATCCTTCTCTGTTAACTCCAGCCTATGGTTTTGATAAAGATAGAGGTACAAAATTATTAAAGTATTTGGCAGAATTAAAAGTGAATGGCCATCCAGATATAAAAGATTATAATCCAAATAAAATATTCAGAAAACCAATTGTACCACAAATTGATGCGAGTTTGCCTTTCCCAAAAGGAACGAAGGATTTATTGAACGAACTTGGTAGAGATAAATTCATTAAATATATCAAAGAGGAAAAGAAAATATTTTACACGGATACTACACTTCGTGATGCTCATCAATCTTTGTTTGCGACGCGACTTAGAAATTATGATATCTTAAAAATTACAGAAGGAATGGCTAGAAATTTTCCAGAACTTTTTTCTTTAGAAGTTTGGGGAGGTGCTACATTTGATGTAACGATGAGGTTCTTGCATGAAGATCCGTGGGAAAGATTAAGAAAAATTAGAAAAGCCGCTCCAAATGTATTGCTCCAAATGTTATTTAGAGGAAGTAATGCTGTTGGATACGCAGCTTATCCTGACAATGTTTTAGAGCAATTTATTATTAAAAGTGCCGAAAATGGAATTGATGTTTTTAGAATTTTTGATTCATTAAATTGGATTGAAGGGATGAAACACAGCATTAAAATAGTATCTGAAAAAACAAATGCTCTAGCAGAAGCTTGTATTTGTTACACAGGTGACATTTTAAATGAAAAAAGACAAAAATTTTCTTTACAGTATTATGTTAATTTAGCAATCGAACTTGAAAAAGCGGGAGCTCATATCTTGGCAATTAAAGACATGGCAGGCCTGCTAAAACCGTATGCAGCACAAATTCTAATTACGGAATTAAAAAAGCATATTTCTATCCCAATTCACTTGCATACACATGATACTTCCTCCATACAATCTACGACTTATTTAAAAGCCATAGAAGCTGGAGTGGATGTAATTGACGTTGCACTTGCGTCAATGAGTGGACTGACATCACAACCAAATTTTAATTCGATTGTTGCAACTTTTCAAGGGCATGAAAGAGAAAATTCAATAAACCTTCAAAAACTAAACGAATATTCAAATTATTTTGAGATTGTTAGAGAATATTATTACCCTTTTGAAAGTGAGTTGAAAGCTGGTACAGCAGAGGTTTATGATCATGAAATTCCCGGTGGACAATATTCCAACCTACTTCCGCAAGCAAGAGGTTTAGGCTTAGAAGATAAATTTGAACAAATCAAAGAAAATTATGTTCATGTAAATGAATTATTTGGCGATATTGTAAAAGTTACTCCCTCTTCAAAAGTTGTAGGCGATATGGCACTTTTTATGACTTCAAACAATTTAACTGTTGAAGATATCTATCAAAAGGGAAATGAACTATCTTTTCCTGATTCTGTAAAACAACTTTTTAAAGGAGATCTAGGTCAACCTTATCAAGGATTTCCAAAAGAACTACAAAAAATTATTCTAAAAAACGAAATCCCTTATACCGAAAGACCAAATGCACACTTAAAAGCAATCGATTTTGAAAAAGAATTGACTGATTTAAGAATAAAATTTGATGATTCTTTAACAGTTGAAGACCTTTTATCATACATTATGTTCCCAAAAGTTTTTGAAGAATTTTACACCTTTAAAAAACACTTTGGAGACGTTGAAAATTTACCAACACCAGCATTCTACTTTCCACTTAAGGCAAATGAAGAAATATTAGTAAACATTGAAAATGGCAAAAATCTACTTATTCGTTTCAGATACATGGGGGAAGCCAATGAAGATGGAATGAGAGAAGTATTTTTTCAGATAAATGGACAGACTCGAAATTTGCTAATAAAGGATATGTCGGTTAAAGTTCAAAAAAACAGTAACGTTAAAGCGATTGGAGAAAAGCAAATAGGAGCACCTCTTCAAGGTAAACTTGTTCAGTTTTTTGTAAAAGAAGGTGATGAGGTTAAAAAAGGAGAACCCCTGTTCGTTATTGAAGCAATGAAAATGGAAACAACTGTTAATTCAGCTCTTTCAGGAGTTATTGATCAATTGATTTTAAAAGAAAATAGCATGACAGAGCAGGACGATTGTGTATTGATTTTTAAATAGATAGTTAGGACAATTTTATTTATCGAATTAATTTCAACTGATATATAAATTTAAATTTTAGAGAATAAACAATAATAAGTATTTGAATAATAGATTTTTAAGTTCAATTTGATGAGATTTTGTCCCTATAGTTAATACTAGTGGTTAAAATAAATACACACACAAATTCACTAGTGTACATATAAAAGCAATCAAATTATTGCCTTTAAATTTGCACTGAAACAATAGGGACAAAAGTTCTTTTTATAAAAAATAAAAAAACATTTTAAGCTAGAAAAGAAATGATTGGTAACAAACTACATAATTTAATTAATGAATTAAGTGTATCGCAAACAAAAATATTAATTCACAGGTGTTCAATTAGCCTTGATAAAAGAATGCCCATTTTAAAAACATTTATTCTAGAAGAGGAAAAAACCATAGAAAGTTTAAATAGATTTTTAGAAATTGAAGTAGAAAAAACATGGCCGAATTCTAACAAAAAAGAAAAAGAATTAAAAGAAAGAAGACTTTCTAGTTATTATTCGGAGCAAATAGAAAAGATAATTTTAGAAACCTTTTTAGATAAAAATTCGAGTATTAAAAACCTATTATTAGCTGAAGCTATTGAAAAAAACGGGAATTTAAATATCATTAATCATTACTATGATAAAGCTTACTTTAAAGCATTAGAAGAAGAAGATTTTTATTTTCAACTTCTAAGTTTAAAAGGTAAAATTAGGATGCATTATGCTTCTCAAAATGAAAAAGAGCTTGAGAAAGCACTTTTATTAAATGAGGAACTGTTGAAGGTCTTAAGGCATACAAACAATGATAAAATAACGGAATACTATTACAATGTTTCAAACATTTTCCTAGAAAAAAACTCTCTAGTTCGTGACCTAAAGGAGAAATATGAAACGGAAATTAAAAATCTTTTAAAATCAATTGATTACCCTTTAAATCAAGTTTCTTTATACGTTTCATTAGCGAAATTAAATTTTGACAATGAACAATTAGATGGATATTTTGAAAAAGCCAAGGAAATATTGCATTCCGTTAAAAATAAAAATAAAGATTATTTCGATTTAGAGCGTAAAATTCGCTTTTTAGAATTGAGATTAAACTTTTTCAGTGGAAAAGATTTAAATTATTTGTTGGAGATTACTGAGGACATAATGAAGGATTCTAAAGCCTTTTCAATAATTAACAACAATACCTTGTTTTATAAAATATTGTTTCTTATTTTAAATGATCAAATTGATGAAGCGAATGAAATTTTAAATGAAACGCACAATTATTTTAAAGCGAATGGCAAAATTTTAGAAGAATTCCTTCAAGCATTGATTTATGAAAAAACAGGGGAATACAAGAAGGCAATGCAGCTTTTACAGCCATTGATGTATACAACAAATTACTTTTTTGCAATTTTCTCTAGGTTGTTGGTGATTAAAATTCATCAATTAAAAGCAAATAATGTATTGACAAAATCGATTATTGATTCCACTGCTAGACTTGTGAAAATAAACAGTGGAAATCCTCTTGGTAAAGAAGCTAATGAATTTGTTTTGAAATATTTCAAAAAATATCCGAAACTAGATGAAAAAATAAATGTAGGACAAATACATAATTTCACAGAATTGCACCGCTATATTTTGAGTTAAACATTTTGTTCCTAGCGATTTTTGAATATATTTGCATAATAATTAGAGCAAATTTTCATGATCAATATTGAATTAGTAGAACTATCAAAAATCGAAGTACTTAGGTTAATTCATTTATTTACGTGTCTTTTTGGCGGTATCTTTTTGGTGCTTATTTGGTATAGAGCAAAAAAAATTGCGGATAATTTAAAGCAAGATTTAGGGTTGATTTTTATTGCTTGTGCTCTTTTTTTATGGGTTGCAATGGATTTATACCGCTTTTTAGGTTTTATGAAGCCAGGTTATGTTTCTTTGGTAATAAAAACTTTTTCGGCATATAACAACGCTTTCTTTCTAGCATCTCTTCCTTTCTTTTCCTATTCATTTGAATCGATTAAGGTTAAATTTCCACTTTTTAACAACAAAATGAAATGGGCATTATTTGTTTTACTTACAAATATTGGCTTTGTCTTTTTTTATTCCATATTTTGGGGAGAAAAACAAGAAACAAGTTTAGTTGTAAATTATTTTGATTTTGTTTATTCAACTATTACTTATGTGTTTTTGGGCTATGCAATTGTACAATCTTTTTATAAGAGAGCTCATTATCGACATTCATTTTTTTATATTTCTTTGTTGCTAACATTTCTTTTGTTAATCACTCAAATAGGTTTTGCTCCATTTATTAAAATGGCAAATTATGATTTACTTAGTGTGATTGCTTTTATTTCTCAATGTTTACTCATCTTTATTTTCATATTTTTAGGTCAAGCATGGATTATTGATTACAATAATGAAACAAATCAACAAAAAAACAAAGGGTTAGAAGAAAAATTAAATGAAATTGAGATTCTAAATACTTCCTATAAATCAGAATTAGATAAAATCAAATTAGATTTTAATACTCTTACTGAAAAAACACATTCTTTGGAATTTAATTTGTTAGAAAAAGAGACAACAATTAAAACTGCTCAACACATCAAGGAATTATCTGAAAGAGAACTTGAAGTTTTAAGTATAATTGATAAAAGTTATTCTGAAATTGGAAATCTTTTACATATTGCTAGAGAAACGGTTATTTCTCATAAAAAGAATATCGAAAGTAAACTCGGTATTAGTAATAAAATCCAATTAATTGAGTATGCTGAAAAGATTGGAATTCTTAAAAAATAATGAAATATTTATTTCATTAGAATTCAAGTAATTTACTTCTTCAACTCCAAAAAAACTCTTCTCCATATTTTCAATTAGCACATTGGAATTCTCTATTTTATTTGAAATATTTTAATAATTGTTTTTTTTTTAAATATTTCACATTTTTTCCTAAATTTTTTGAAATTTTTCTGTTTAAATAATTACTATTCAATTGATTAGTTCTTTTTTTTGTAAATATTGTCTCTGTAGTTACCTATGGTGGTTAAAATAAATACACACTCAAATTCCCCATGTGTATAATAATAATTTAACCTCTACATAACATACATTTACAAAAGAAATCGTAACAAATCGATTTAGTAATGCTAAAAGCGAATCATAATTATAAAACTCAAGAAATTAATTTAATTTATTTTATTATGAAAGCTATTTCTATCTACAACACTATTAATGTTCTTAAATCAAAATTGGTAAAGTACTGTTTTCTTTTAATTCTATATTTTATTCTAGGTTTTTTGTGTTTAAATGTCTATGGTCAAACTTTCAACACTACTATTGTTGCTTCTGACGCTTGTAATACCTGGGGGGCTGGTGTCACCACAAAATCTAAAACAATAACTACTAGTGGTCTCCCTGTGAGCGGTCTTGCAGCAACTGGTGTGGTTTTGAAGCAAATAAATGTTAAGTTGGGAAATGGTAGTTGTAAAAAAGATTTACGCAATTACAAAATGAGCTTAACAAGTAATAATGGCGTTACTATTAATGTACAAGGAGTGCCAACAGTTGTAGGAATAACTACAACTTCAGCATCAGTGTGGCTTGATGGCAGATTTAGGGACCACACAGAGTTAGAAATTATCAGAACCTTTACAACAACAGTGCAAGGTGGGTATTTCCCTTATTCTATTGGTTACTACAGGGTTGAAACTGCTAATTCATTTTCAAATTTTATTGATGGTTCTGATCCAAATGGCACTTGGACATGGAACAT